>JAADFY010000014.1 GCA_013152625.1 Alphaproteobacteria bacterium | reverse complement strand
AACCGGACCCCATTGATCTGACAACGCCGCCGCTGGCCGGCCTGAACACCAGAATTGACACGCTTGAACGTGAGCTTTTGGCCCAGCAGGATCGATTTGCCGATGCGAGCGAACTTTCCGATCTGGAGGCCCGAATGGCAGCGCTGGCACAATCTGTTGGCACCGACGATATTGCGCGGGCCGATTTATCCGAGCTTGCGGCCCGGGTTGATACACTGGCCAGCCAACCCCCCGCCGGTTTTAACGACCTGACCGCCCGGCTGGCCCGGCTGGAAAGTGAACAAAATGCCCCGCCGCCAGCCGCAGCCCCCACCGGGGCACCTGCGGGGGCTGATCGGGCCCGGCTGGACCGACTGTTTGCGGACATTGCCGCGCTTTCTGACCGGGTCAGCCAGATCGCGGGCACCAGTGAGAGCACAAACGCGGAAACAATCAGCCAGATTGCCACCCTTGAGACAAAACTGACCGCCCTTGCCGCCCGCCTTGCGGTGCTGGATGAACCGGCCCGGCTGGCCCGCATCGAGGCCGGCCGGCAGGCCGGTTTTGACGCGATAATGAGGCTGGAGGAAAAAATGCTGGGCGGGGGTGCGTTTGCCGATGAGCTGAAATCCGTTACCAGCCGCCTGCCCGCCCTGCCGGTTCCCGAAGAACTGGTAGCCAGAGCTACATCCGGCCTTGCGACCGTTAACGGGCTAAGTGCGACATTAGTTGAGCGAATGCCGGACATCCTGCGGGCTCTTGCCAGCGAAAAAACCGATGCCTCGCTGCTTGAGCGCCTTGGGGATCAACTGGCGGCAATGGTGGCCCTGCGCCCCGATGGCACCCCCGAAGGGGATACGGCGATCGCCGGCCTGGCCCGGCTTGAGACCGCCCTTGAGCGTGGCGAAGTCATTGCCGCCAACACCGGGTTCCTCGCCCTGCCAGAAGCTGCCCGGGCTGCCGCGGGGGATTTTGGGGCGCAACTGAGCGAGGCCGCCGCCGCCGCGGAATGGATTGGTTTGGCCCGTGCCGCGCTAACGACCGCCGACGGGGCCGCCTCATGATCCGGGTCATTGCCGCCATAACCGTGTCGCTGCTGGTGGCCCTTGGCGCCACCTGGCTGGTCACCCTGCCCGGTACCGTTGACATTTCGGCCTTTGGTTATCGGCTGCGGCCCGGTCTTGGCCTCACCGTTGGCATTTTTCTCGCCGCTGTTTTTATCTTTGTTGTCCTTTGGGGCCTGATCCGCCGCCTGTTCGGCATTGCCTCGTTTATCCGTGCCCGTTCCGCCCGCCGCCGCCACGAACGCGGCCTGCAGGCCCTTTCGGACGGGCTGATTGCGCTAAATGCGGGAGATGCGGCCCGGGCCCGCACCCTGGCCCGTGAGGCGGGGGTCCGGCTGGGGGATCTGGCCGGCATCAAGCTTTTGGAGGCCAATGCCTCGGTGGCTCTGGGCGACTGGCGCGAGGCCCGCCGCCATTATCGCGACATGATCGATGACCCAAAGACCGCCATTGCCGCCCTGTCGGGCCTTTATGAACAGGCCAAGGCGCAAAACCGCCCCGATGCGGCGCTGGTGTTCGCGCGCAAGGCCGCTTCCATTTCCCCCCATCTCAAATGGGCCAATCAGGCCCTGTTTGAAAATCACACCGGCGCGGGGCGCTGGGCTGAGGCTCTTGAACTGGTGCGGGCGGAACCGGCCGGCCCTCGGGGGAAAAAACAGGCCCATCGCCGTCGGCAGGCGGTTTTGCTGACCGCATGGGCCCGAAAATCCGAGACCACCCATCCCGGGCTGGCGCTGGAAAAGGCCCGGGAGGCGCTCAAGCTGGAAGTCAATTTCGTGCCCGCCGCCCTCATTGCAGCCCGGATCATGATCGATCAGGCCGACGCGCGGGGTGCTTCGGCGCTGTTGCGCCGGGTGTGGCGGGCCACCGGCCACCCCCATGCCGCAGAGCTTTATGCCAATGTGCTGCCGGGCGCTTCGGCGCTGGAGCGGTTTCGGCGCATGCGCACTTTAATCGAAGACCCCAGCGATACCGAGGCCGGCGCCACCCGGTTTGCCCGAGCGGCCATCGACGCCCATGAATGGGGCGCCGCCCGCAAGGCGCTGGAAAATTATGCAGCCGCCGATCCCACCCAGACCACCTGCCTGCTCATGGCCGAAATCGAAGAGGGCGAATCGTCCGATCAGGGCAAGGCGGCTGGCCCGGGCGGTGACGGCCAGGCGCGACCCGGCCTGGACGGCGGACGGGGTCATTGCGGGCGAATGGGAACCGGTCTCACCGCTGTCCGGCGAACTGGACGCCTTTGAATTTATCGAACCACCCAGCCTGCCCGACCGGAACGTGCCCGCCCGAATAAGCGACAAGACCGGCGACGCCAACCGTTCCGGCCCTACCGAAATTTCCACCGCCACCGAGACCGAACCCGTTCCCGACCCGGCCATTGACGGGCCAAGACCGGCACCGGGGTCGTAACGGCCCACTTGCGCATGGCCATTTGTGGTCTTAAGAACGCGCCAAGTGCCGCATTAGCTCAGCTGGTAGAGCACGTCATTCGTAATGACGGGGTCAGGTGTTCGAGTCACCTATGCGGCACCATTTCTTTCTCTCACGCCGAGTTCACTTATGTTCACCGGCTCCGTGGGGGCGGCGCTAGCGCCGGCTCGCGTTGAAGCTCGCTGGTGCGTTCAAAAGCGCTCCCTCAAGTGGCACCATTTTTTCCTCTCACGCGCGCATTTTTGTCCTCGCGCCGGACGGGCTGGTCGCTTATGCTCACCGGCTCCGAGGGGGCGGCGATTTCTCAATGGCGGCTGCGAGCATAGTGGCTCGCACCTCGCAGTCGCGCCGCTCCGTCCTCGTTGTCAGGCTGGCATGCGTAAATTGTGAGCGCATGAGTTCTTTTGCCTTTGGAGTTTCGCACTTTACTCTTGTTTTCGCTCACGGCTATTCCACCTCCGGCGGGCCTCCGCGGGGGCGCCGCATAAGCGGCGCTCCGTCCTCGTCGTCAGGCTGGCATGCGTAAATTGTGAACATACGAGTGCTTTTGCCTTTGGAGGGCCACACACCGCTCCCAAATGTCATCACCGTCATTGCGAGACGCGCCAGCAATGAAGCAATCCAAAAGCAAATCAAACTGGATTGCCGCGCTCCCTTAAAGGTCGCTCGCAATGACGAGAAAGAGGGCTCGCAGGCGCGTTCCAAGGCTCTCCCTCAAGCGGCACCGCAGTCATTCAAAATACGAGCCTTCTGTTACCAAGAGTTACGACCGTCCAAAAGTTCGACAGGTAAATCGCGGACGTCAGTATCATCGAGCAGACAGAGATTGATAGAAATACGCTCCACAGGTTCCTTATCGTTCTCTTCCACCGCGCTCCAGTCTGGCGTCTGAGACCAAGTGGAGCATCCGCATCGCCCGCAAAAATGATGCCGATTCACACCTGAGGGTTCGTAAACGCGATCTTCACTGTCCGCCTCAACTACGACTTCATCTGGCCGGAAATAGCCCCACAAGACGCCTCTTTTCGTGCAGAATGTGCATGTGCAAGCGATAGCCTTTTCAGGCAAACGAGGAATTGTGAGCCGGGTGGCCCCGCAGTGGCAAGTTGCAATATGGGTCATGGTTTTTCCTGTGTCCTAGCGCCTTGAACATCCGCATTTTGGGGCGGTCAAGATTCTAGCTCGCGAATTTGAGAAACTCATGGGGGCACCTCTACTTCAGCACTGCTGACAACACGCTGTCTGCAGTCTTTGTCCTAAATTTTGATATGCCCCGTTCAACTCGCCATTTTTAAGTTACTCAATTTCTGCGCCATGCAGATAAACCCGTAACCGCGCGGACCGGCTGGATTGCAGTGACAGTTCACCAAATACATTCAACTGGGCCGGGGAGAAAGCGGCCACCGGACCTTCGCAACACGCCCATGGGGAGCAACGCATTGATCTTGAGGCCAAAAACCGATTAAAATCAAAAAAATTCAAGTGGAGGAATTCCGGTGAGTGACAGCATTAAATATTTTCTGCCAGAGGAAAAAATTGCCAAGTCCTGGTACAATATCGTGGCCGACCTGCCTGCGCCTCCGGCGCCGGTGCTCCACCCCGGAACCGGCCAGCCCATCGGCCCCGATGATCTCGCGCCGCTGTTTCCCATGGCCCTTATCGGCCAGGAAGTGAGCGCCGAGCGCGACATTGAAATCCCAAAACCTGTCCGCGACGTTTATCGCATGTGGCGCCCCTCGCCGCTCTATCGGGCCAGACGCCTGGAACAGGCCCTCGATACCCCGGCAAAAATTTACTATAAATATGAAGGGGGTAGCCCCGCCGGTAGCCACAAGCCCAACACCGCCGTCGCCCAGGCCTTTTACAACCGGGAAGAAGGCATCAAAAAAATATCCACCGAAACCGGTGCCGGCCAGTGGGGTTCATCGCTGGCGTTTGCCGGGGCTCTTTTTGGCATCGAGATCTCGGTGTTCATGGTCAAGGTCAGCTATGACCAAAAGCCCTATCGCCGGGCGATGATGGAAACCTATGGGGCCAATTGCGTGGCCTCCCCCTCCAATCTGACAGAGTATGGCCGCGCCGTGCTGGCCAGCGACCCGGACACCACCGGCAGCCTTGGCATGGCCATTTCCGAAGCGGTGGAGGTGGCGGCCAAGAATGACGACACCAAATATGCCCTTGGAAGCGTGCTCAACCATGTTTTGTTGCACCAGACCGTCATCGGCATGGAAGCCATCGAGCAGATGGAAATGGCCGACGATTACCCCGACATCATCATTGGCTGCGCCGGGGGCGGCTCCAATTTTGCCGGGCTGGGGTTTCCCTTCGTTGGCGCCAAGCTGCGCGGCGGACCGGCCCCCACTGTCATTGCCGTCGAGCCTGCCGCCTGCCCCTCGCTAACCCGGGGCACCTTTGCCTATGATTTCGGCGATACCGGCCATTTCACCCCACTGGTCAAGATGCACACCCTGGGTTCGACCTTTGTGCCCCCCGGCTTTCATGCCGGCGGCCTGCGCTATCACGGCATGGCGCCGCTGGTCAGCCATTTGCTGCATCTGGGCGAGATCGAGGCCCGCGCCGTCCATCAAAACCCGTGTTTTGAAGCCGGCATCCAGTTTGCCCGGGCCGAGGGTATCATTCCCGCACCCGAAGCCACCCACGCCGTCAGGGTCGCCATCGATGAGGCCTTAAAATGCAAAGTCGAGGGCACCTCGCGCACCATCCTGTTCAACCTTTCCGGCCACGGCCATTTCGACATGGCCGCCTATGACGAGTTTTTGAGCGGCAAGCTTGAAGACAAGGACTATGACGCGGAAAAACTCGACAGTGCGCTGGCCGCTTTGCCCGAAGTGGCCGCCGAGTAGATAAAAGGCCGATGCCGGCACAAAAATCCGGCCCGGACATCATGTTCCGGGCCGGGCTGTCTCTTGTCGCGCAGTGCCATCTGATTTCGCGGAGAACCCCCAATGGACCGTCAATTTCTTCTCGCCATAGATCAGGGCACCACCTCAAGCCGGGCCATCCTTTTTGACGCCCGCCTGAACCCTGTCGCCAGCGGGCAGTATGAATTTGCCCAGATCTATCCCCGCCCCGGCTGGGTCGAGCACGACCCCGAGGCTATCTGGCAAACAGTGCTGAAATCGTGCCGTACCGCCATTGAACGCGCGGGCGCGGCGCCTGAGGAGATCGCCCGCATCGGCATTACCAACCAGCGCGAAACCACCCTGGTATGGGACAAAACCACCGGCGAGCCCATCTACAATGCCATTGTCTGGCAGGACCGGCGCACCGATGAACACTGCGGGCGCCTCAAACAGGCGGGCCATGAGCCCATGGTCAGCGAAAAAACCGGCCTGCTGCTTGATCCGTATTTTTCGGCCAGCAAAATCGCCTGGCTGCTGGAAAACGTCGAGGGCGCCCGGGCCCGGGCCGAGGCCGGTGAACTGGTGTTCGGCACCATGGACACCTGGTTGATCTGGCGCCTGACCGGGGGCCGCCATCACCGTACCGATGCCACCAATGCCGCCAGAACCTTGTTGTTCAATATCCATGACAACGACTGGGACGACCAATTGCTCGATCTGTTCGACATTCCACGGGCCATGATGGCCCAGGTGCTGGACTGTGCCGCCGATTTTGGCACCACCGAACCCGATCTGTTTGGCGCCGCGATCATGATTTCCGGGGTCGCCGGCGACCAGCAGGCGGCAACCGTGGGGCAGGCCTGTTTCGAGCCCGGCATGATGAAATCTACCTATGGCACGGGATGTTTTGCCCTGCTCAATACCGGCGCCCGGCCCGTTGCCTCCAATAACCGGCTTTTAACCACCATCGCCTACCGGCTGGAGGGCCAGACCACTTTTGCGCTGGAGGGGTCGATTTTTATGGCCGGGGCCGTGGTCCAGTGGCTGCGCGAGGCCCTGTGCATCATTGACGATGCCGCCGAGGCCGAAGAGCTGGCCCGCAAAGCCGACCCCGACCAGGAGGTTTATCTGGTCCCCGCCTTTACCGGCCTTGGGGCCCCTTATTGGGACGCAAAAAGCCGGGGCGCCATATTTGGCCTTACTCGCAATTCCGGCCGCGCCGAGCTGGCCCGCGCCGCCCTTGAAAGCGTGGCTTTTCAAACCCGCGACCTGCTCGAAGCCATGAAAAAGGACTGGCCGGACCGGCAGATTTCAGTGCTGCGGGTGGATGGGGGCATGTCGGCCAGCGACTGGACCATGCAGGCTCTGGCCGATCAGATCGGCGCCCCCGTCGACCGGCCCACGGTGCGTGAAACCACCGCCATGGGCGCCGCCTATCTCGCCGGATTGCAGGCCGGGATGTGCCCGCCCCCCGAACAGGTCGCGGCCAGATGGTCCCTGGAGCGCCGGTTTGAACCCAGCCTGGCCGAGGCCGAGCGTCAGGCGCGTTATGGGGGCTGGAAAGACGCCGTCTCGCGCACACTTTGCGCGCGGGACTGAAAACGTATCAGATCTCGCGGACCACGATCACATTGTAGGTGTGCATGGTGCCGTCCTCGTCGCCGATGGAGACATATTCGCCCGGCGCAAACACTTCATCGCCCAGGCGAAACGCCTCTTCATCGCTGACCCCGTCGGCGTCATAATCGATCCCCCAGCGCCCGCCGGGCCCGCGCACCAGCCGGCCGACCCGATCTTTTTTTCCCGACGCGAACCAGCGCACCCGGCACACGTTGCCGTGGCGCAAGAACAGCTCGGAATCGATTTTTCCCTCATCGTTCAGGGGCGCCACGATATCGTAACCATGGCCGGGATCGCCGGCGGGGAACCCCGGTTCCCGGGCCAGTTCGAGCCGGATATGGCGAAATTCTCGCGGGAGTTTTTTCACGTCTTGTGCCTTTCGAGGGAAATTGTCGGGCTTTGGGGTGTTGGCAAAGTGCTGTGGGGCGGATCTGTGGGTGGGGGCGGATCAGTGGGCGGCCAGAACGGGCAATTTTGATCCTCGCAAAATGTCCCGGGTGGCCCCGCCAAGTATCCATTCGCGAAACCTGGAGTGCCCGTAACCACCGATCACGATCAGACCGGCACCCACCCGTTCCGCTTCGTTCAGGAGTGCTTCGGAGGCCCGGCTCCAGCCGGTCAGGTGTTTGAGCTCCACATTGACCCCGTGCCGGCCAAGATGGCGGGCAATATCGGCGCCCGGCTCGCTGCGATCCGCTTCCAGCGAGGCACCATCGGCCACCATGGCCACGGTGACCGATTTGGCCCGGCGCAGGAACGGCAGGGCTTCGGCAACGGCCCGGGCGGCTTCACGGGTGTTGCGCCAGCCCACCAGCACATGTTCGGCGGGCCAGATGGTTTTGGCCTCCCGGGGCACAAACAGGCACGCCCGTCCGGAGTTGAACAGCACCTGCTCCTGCCATTCCGCCTCGCCTACCTCACCCGAGTAGGGCATGGAGGTTACATAAAGATCGGCAAAGCGCGCTTCGGCGCTTAACCGCGGCCCGATAACCGATGAGAAATGCTCGAGCACGCGCAATTCGTTCAGGCACCGCAGTTTTTCGAACTTGGCGGCGAGAGTATTCCTGTGTTTTTCCATGCGCTCATGGGCATCGGCGCGCATTTTCTCGCCCAGTTGGGCAACACCGATCCCCCCTTCGCCGGCGATCAGCATTTCCGGTATTTCGTGGATTAACAGACCGGTCAAAAAACCATCAAACATGACCGCTACCGCCTCGGCGTGTCTGAGCCGGACACTGTCTCCGGTTCCGCCATCCAGATAAGTTGCAATATCTTTGATCATTTCAGCTCTCCAACGGCCCGGCGCTCCGAGGGCGCCGGTAAGTTCTGGCTACCGTTGAATTCGATCATGCACCGGCCAGAGGCGCATTGATCGGGGTCAAATCGACTATGGCGGGGGCAGGCGCAGGGATGGTTCCGGCACCGTCCTCCGGCGCAGCAAACGGGCCAAAACAGTAGCGCTTCTTATGCCGCTTTTCCGTCAATGAGCGCCTGATGCGCGAACCGGGCCGTGGGCAGAACGGTAAGCGGCGTGAACGTGTCATCATCCCGTTCAAACATCATGCGCTGTTCCGACCGGGTGGACATGAAAAACGGGAACCGCTCAAACACCCGGTCGCGGATGATCTCGACTTCGGCGGCATAAAGATTGACCGGAAATCCCAGACCCTCATAGGGTCGCAGCCCGCCCCAGCGCCTGGAATAAAACACCCGGCGGTAAAACGCCCCGTGTTCGGGGCGCACACAGGCCAGACAATGGTCGGCCTTGAAATGTATCGATGCCATGGCCGCAATGCGCAAAGTTAAAAACGGCAGGGTTGGAAATTCCCGTGCCGCCTCTTCATCGGCGGTAAACCGGCTCGGGTCGACAAATTCCATGCCCTGTTCAATGAGCGGTACCAGAACATCGGGATAAGAGGTCATGCTGGGGGAATAGCTATGCTCGCGGGTAAGGTGGTGCAATCTTAGCGAAGATACCAACTTCGCATCCACATAGACCCCGAATGTATAACAGTTCGGTTCGTCGTCCAGGGTATCCCAACAGGTGCCATCCGCATTGGCGGGCACCGAACCCTCGCGCCGGTAGGCCCGATAGCGCAGGCGGTAAATTTCCTCGATGTCTTCCGAAAAACTGACCGGCCGGTATTCGACACGCTCAAGCAAATCCATCAGGTCGCGGGAAAAACGAGAACCTTTGGGTATTTGCGCGTCGCCAATATCCACTGCCATTCGCAACTCCATGAGCTGGAGTGCATCTTAGCGTAAATATTAACCCTAAGAAATCTCTAAAATTGTACCTTCCCAGGTACTTACAATCAGGGTTAACAGGCAGGCGGAGCAGACGCTGGAAGCCGGAAATGGTCTGACTTTTGCCATCAACTCATATCTGCGGGTAATTAGCCGGTTCGTGAAACAGGCTCGGGTTTTACGGATTTTGCCGACAGCCGGCGGATCAGTTCAGCCACTTCACGCCGGGGCAGCGGGGCGCCAAAAAGGAAGCCCTGGATAAAATCCACCGGCACGTGACCGGTGATCAGCGCCAGCTGCTCCTCGGTCTCCACACCTTCCACGGTGACGGTGAGCTCAAGGTCCTTGCTCAGGCGGGCAATATTGGTCAGCAGCTTTAAGGAACGCTCCGATTTGGTCACATCGACCACAAAACTGCGGTCGATCTTGAGCTTGGTGAACGGCAGGTCCTGCAGATAGCTCAGGGAAGAATACCCGGTGCCGAAATCATCCAGAGCAATACCGATACCCTGGGAGACCAGATCTTCAAGCACAACCACTGCGGCCTGTTTTTCCTCTAAAAACACATGCTCGGTCACCTCGATCTCCAGCCGGTTCGCATCGAGGCCGGACGCTTCAAGAGCGTCGGCAACCATGGCCCGCACATCACCGTTGCGAAAATCGCTGGGGGAAATATTGACCGAGATGTACATGTCGGGCGCCCAGTTCATGCATTCGCGCGTTGCGGTCTTGAGCACCCAGGCAGAGAGTTGCGAGATGACACCGATTTCCTCGGCTATGGGGATAAAAACACCGGGGGGAATATTGCCGAATTCGGGATGCGACCAGCGGGCCAGGGCCTCACAGCCATCGACCCGGCGGGATTTGCGGGCAATGATCGGTTGATACATTAAATACAGCTGCTCGTTTTCCACCGCGGCCCGCAGGTCCGTCTTGAGCCGCTGGCGGTAGCGATATTCGGTGTCCATCTCCTCGGCAAACACCACGATGCGACCCTTGCCCTCGCCTTTGGCCTTGTACAGGGCAAGATCGGCTTTGGTCAAAAGGGTTTCAAACTCGTCGGCGGCATCGAAAGACATGACCGCGCCGCCGCTGACCCCGGTGCGCACCTTCTGGTCGCTTAGCTCGAAGGGTTTGGCAAAGGCGGATTGAATCCGGGCACCCAGTTCGCTGGCGTCCAGGCGGGCCGGGCTATCGCGGCAGAATACGACAAACTCATCGCCGCCAAGCCGGGCCACGTTAATTTTCTTGCCCAGCGCCCGGCGCAGCCTTTGGGCGGCAATCGTAAGCAACTCGTCACCGGCCTGATGGCCGTGGGTATCGTTGACATGCTTGAAATCGTCCAGATCGACAATCATGAGCATGCACGCTTCTGCGGGGCCGCGCCGTTTGGCCCGCGCCGCCAGCCCGGCATCCACCTGTTCTTTGAAGTAGGTGCGGTTGGGCAGGCCGGTCAGCGAGTCATAGCGCGCCATGTACTTGATCCGGTTCTGGGTTTTGACCCGCTCCGTAATGTCTTCAAACAGCAGGACCGTGCGTCCGTGGCGCGAGCTTAGGGTCACCTCGAAATGGAAATTCCTGCCAACTTCCATGACCGCTTTTCGGCTTTGACCCTTGTGGATGCCCTCGATGAGGTGGCGGGTGGCCAGTTTGGGCAAATAGCCCGCCTCGGCTGCCGCCAGCAGCGCCTGGGTGAAGGGTACGCCTTTCCAGTCGATGTCGTTAAATCGGGCAAACAGCACCCGGGCCGGATTGTTGACCACCGCCAGCCGGCCTTCCCGGTCCAGCATGCACAACCCGTGCTGCATTGTATCGAGGGCCGTATCGAGCTCCTCGGCCAGCCGGGTGGCCTCGATTCGACCGTGCAGCGCACTTAGCAAAAACTGGCGGATCGTGCCGGCGATCTTGCGCAGGGATATAAAGAATGGTGCGAACAAGGCGGCCAGAATGATGTAGTAGACATCCCCCTCCAGCACCAGCGCCAGGGTCAGCGGCACGCCGAACAGGATGGACTGAAGCGCCACCAGCCGGTCGACGCCGTAGTTGCGCGCCGCCACCCCCACCAGGGTGGCAATGGTCACCGACAGGGCACTGAGTTCCGCAAACGGGTCATTGACAAAATAAAGCGCTACAAAACACCAGGATCCGTAAAGGGCAGCGGTAGCACATGCGCCGATGGTCGATCTCATTTCCCACCGGGACGCCCCTTCGTCGTCATCGGCGGCCAGATTGGACCGTTCGAACACACTCATATCCAGCCAGCGGGCAATCCCCACCAGCAAAAATCCCGCCGCCAGAGCCCAAAGGGCCAGCGAGCCGGTTTTGTAGGCGCCGGCCGAAGTTGCGACAACTGTGGCCAGCGCGCCAAGAATCATGGTGCGTTTATCGTCGTACAAGGAGCGTACGATGGATACATAGTCGATCGCTGGCAGCGATTTGCGGGTGGAAAAAAACATACCCACGTTCCCGTTTTCGGGATTGCCTCGCAGCCGGAAAACCGCGCCAACCCCCCAAATCCGAAGTCGCAGCATAACGGGGGAAACTTCACCTCAGGTTAATGTGGCGTCGGTGCCCCCCGAGCGGCCCGGGTGGACAGTCCCTTGGCCCGCGGGTCCAAAAAAAAGACCCCCGATCCTTGCGAATCGGAGGTCTTGATGCTTGCCTTAAAGGTGCCGGTCCACCGGGTGCGTTCTCATTTGGGGGCTCAAACGCCCCGGGGACCGGCTACTGGAGGCAATGAACAAACGCTAAAAGCGGGTTGCGGCAGCACAATGAACGCAATGTGTTCACAAGTGGGTTATTTGTTGCTGGTTTCACGGCGGGTTCGGGTTCATCGTTGAAAACCACCGGCAGATGGCGCTTGCCACGCCCGCCGATTGGCGTAATCATTACAATTCAATTGGAACCGGGTCAGCAAACGGGCGCAATCACTTGGCATCGAGACAACTTGCAGGCTCAAAGCGCGCCGATCCGGTGACCGGATTCGTGGGATCATTGGGCGGTCCCAAGACGGGCACTCTGCCGGTCCGGTTCGACCGGCGCGAACTCACCATCATCCTGGACATCTATGGCCGCAAGGTTGCCGGTGGCGAATGGCGCGACTATGCCCTGGACATGCTGGCGGACCGGGCCCTGTTCTCCATTTACAAGCGGGCCAGCGAAGTTCCGATGTTCGTCATTGAGAAAAATCCCCGCCTGCGGGGGCGCCAGGGCATGTATCTGGTCACCAATATGCGCGGGCGGGTGCTCAAGCGCGGCCATGACCTCGCCAGTGTACTTGGTGTTCTTGACCACGACCTCGTTCTGGTGCGCTAGGGTCCAGCAGCGGGGGATACTCTGTCCAGGAAACAAAAAAAGACCGCAGCCCTGTCTGGGCTACGGTCCTTGATGTCTTGATCCCGGTTGCTCGGCGCAACCGGTCCGGTCAGTTGCGGTTGCCGAACAGGCGCAGCAACATGAGGAACAGGTTGATAAAGTCGAGATAGAGCCGCAGGGCGCCCATTATCGCTTTTTTGCCCATGGTCTCGGCCCCGTCGCTTTCAAGATACATTTCCTTGATTTTTTGGGTGTCATAGGCGGTCAACCCGACAAAAACCAACACCCCGATCACCGAGATTCCGAATTCGAGCATGGATGAGGCGAGGAATATATTGACCACCGAGGCAATGATGATCCCGATCAGGCCCATGAACAAAAACGAGCCCATGCCGGTCAGATCGCGCTTGGTGGTATAGCCATAAAGGCTCATGGCGCCAAAAGTACCGGCGGTGATGAAGAACACCCTGGCGATGGACTGGCCGGTATAGACCAGAAAAATTGACGACAGCGACGCGCCCATGGCGACCGCAAAGGCCCAGAACATAAGCTGGGCGGTTGCTGCGTTCATTTTGGTAATGCCGAAGCTGAGCACGAGCACAAAGGCCAGGGGCGACAGCATGATCACCCACTGCAGCGGGCTGCCGTACAACAGCGTTCCAAGGCTGGTTAAAAGGATGCCGTTGCCGAACTGGCCCACGGCCTGTCCGGGATCGGTCGTGGTCGCCGCCTGGGAAAGGAAATAGGCGACAACCCCGGTGATCCCCAGGCCAATGCCCATATAATTGTATACCCGCAGCATATAGCTGCGCAGTCCCTCATCAATCGCGGCGGCGGTGCCGGCGCGCGACGACGTCGCTTGGCGCTCATATTGTGCCATGGCAGCAAACCTCTTGTTTCAAATTCACTCTGGCCCGTTGGTTAAGGCCGGTTTCGCGCCACAATATGGCTATGGGAAAAAAAATAACAAGCATCCGCTCCACAAAAACCGAAATGAGTTGCCGACATTGTGAACGCCCGGTTTGGACCGTTAACACCTGATTTACCCTTATGGGGCAAACCGACCGTACTTGGTTCGCGATTGCCAAATTGAGAACAAAATCGGCGCGCACCAAATTTTTTGCGTAAGGTATGGGTGATTTGTTTGCCGGTTGGTAACCATAAGGCGCCACACTGGCCCTTGACCGGAATCAGTCCATACTAGGTCCTTGTCTGGTCGCGTTTCCGAACCGGATAACCGGGTCCACTTATCCTGGAAACGCTCTAGAAACACGGTTTACGGGGCGGGATTGTATTGTTGGCAATCAGGAGTGAAGGCAAAATGATAGTTTCTCGGTTTATCACGGTCACACTAGCGGGCCTGCTCGCCGTTTTGACATTCACCGGCGCTGCCCAGGCGCAGGCAACCAGCCTTGGTGTTTTTGACAAATGGGCCGCCTGGAAGGACACCGACGCCAACGGCGTTATCTGCTATATTTCCAGCCAGCCCGAATCCAGCGAACCCGCAGGCGTTCGCCGTTCCCCCATCCATTTCATCGTAACCCATCGTCAGGGGACCGGCACCCGCAACGAGGTTGCGACCATTCTGGGCTATCCAACCAACGACAATATCAGTTCCGAAGCCACGATCGACGGGCGCACATTTCCATTCGTGTCCGATGCCAGCGTCGAAGCGGCCTGGCTGGCCAGCGACAGTGACGAAACGGCATTTGTCGCCGCCATGAAGGCGGGGTCCCAGATGGTGATGCGGGCAACTTCCCAGCGCGGCACCAAAACCGTTGACCGCTATCCCCTTGCCGGGGTGACCCGGGCCATGGCCGAAATTGACAAGTCCTGCCCACCCGCCTGACCGGGATACGAAATGATCGTCCAGTGTACGCTTGCGCGGTATGGCCGAAGCTGCGTCTTATGTTCCGGCATGGAATTTACAGAAATTGGCGGTTTTTGCGGCCAATACTGTACGGTCGGAGAGACCAGATGATATTTCGAATGTGGCGGCGCGGCCTTCCATTGTGTGTCGTCCTGATCACAACCCTGGCGCTGGTTGCGCCCGCGGCGGGCCAATCGGTGCGCCTGCTCGGCGATTTTCGCCAGTGGTCGGCTTACGCGACGTCCGGGGCGGCAGATCGATTGTGTTTTGTCCTTACCAAGCCCACCGCCGCGGACCCTGAGATCGCCCAGGCCGAACAACCCTATTTTTACGTCACCCACCGTCTCGCTTCGGGGGTTCGCTATGAGATGAACCTGGTCGCAGGATTTGAATTTGCCCCCGACACCTTAGCCATTGCCACCATATCGGGGCGTTCGTTTTCCATGTTTACCCAAGCTGATGCCGCCTGGCTGGAAGACCTTGGCCAAACCACCGAAATGGCCAATGCCATGCGCGCAGGCGCCACCATGGAGATCGAGGCCACCACCATACGCGGCGTCAAGGTGCGCCAGGTCTTTTCCCTGTCGGGGGTTACCGCCGCATTGCGGGCCATGGACGCGGACTGTCTCTAGAGCCTATCCTCGTTTTGATGATAACAAAACGAGGGCTCTTGATCTATTCTTGACGCGTGTCATTTGCCCGATAACCGGTGCCCACTTATCGGTGACACGCTCTTCTCCCACGCGTGTCATTTGCCCG
>JAADFY010000013.1 GCA_013152625.1 Alphaproteobacteria bacterium | reverse complement strand
GCGGGTGGCCGGTCGACATCGGATTTCTTGGGGGTTTCCTTGTCCCCCTCCAACCCTTCTTTTCCCGCCGGCCCCTTTTTCCCCGCCGGCCCTTTTTTCGCGGCGACTTGCTTGTCGCTCAAGGCTTTGACTTTCGCCGGGTATTCCGGCTCGACCAGACCGGCGGATATGACCAGTTTGGCTCCGTCTTCCACACTCATTTCCAATATCTGGATGTCCTTGCGCGGGACAAACAGCAAGAACCCGGATGTGGGGTTGGGAGTTGTGGGCAAAAAAACCGAAACAACGCCATCGGGATCCAGCTTGCTGGCCACTTCGCCCTTGGTATCAGTGGATAAAAACACCACGGCGTGCAGACCGGGCCGCGGATATTCAATCAGGCCAACATTCTTGAAATTGGCGCTCGACTGGGACACTACGGTCTCAAACAGTTGCTTTAGACCCCGATAGAGGATCGATACAAACGGCATCCTGGCCAGAATGCTTTCCGAAAACTGGACCAGGGAGCGCCCCACCAGAGTGGCGGTCAAAAAACCCATCAGCGTGATGGCGATAATGGCAAACAGCAATCCCCAGCCGGGGATGAAAATGGGCAGATAGTTGTCGGGATTGTAGGCCGGCGGGATAAGCGGCTTGACCAGTTCGTCAACGAACCTGATCAGCGACCAGGTGACAAACAGGGTAATGCCCAAAGGCGCGGCGACCACCACCCCGGTCAGAAAATAGTTTCGCAACCGACGCGTGAACGGCACATTTGCCGGTCCGTGGCCCGGTCCGTGGGCCCCATGACCGTGATTTTTGTCTGATTTGGTCAAGTTTGCTCCGCTTTCTGCGGTAGAATCCCGGGCTGGCCAACTTCTAATATACGGTGGGGCAGGTATTTTTCCAGCCTCACGATGGGTAAATAGTCAATGAGGGTTCCGTGTGGGACCTGCTGCAGGGCGTTTGATGGCATAACGACCCCCTGAATTGCCCATTTGCAGGCACATGGGTACGACACCCGCCAGCACCGTGATAAACAGTGTCGCACATTCTTGTTGAACCCGTACGCTTTTTGGCCCCCACCCATGAAAAAACCTCCCCGCACGGCATACACCGAGCCCGATCCCGGTACTGAAACCGTTTCAGGGTTCAGTTTCAGGCCTCCGGCATTAAACATTGCCGAGCGCCGACCGGGAATCAGCGCCTTTATGCGTATTCGCAATGGCGCGGCATATCTGGAGGCGACCATTCGCAGCCACATGCCGCATTTTGACGAGATTGTTGCGCTCTATAACCAGTGCACCGATGCCACGCCGGACATTCTGGCGCGGCTGGGACAAGAATTCGGCCCGAAATTGCGGGTGATCCATTATCTGGACCGGGTTTATCCGGGAGGAAGCCGTGGCCACCGATCCACACCCGCGTCCTCCCCCAACAGTATGGTCAATTATTACAACACCGCGCTGGCCGCGACCCGGTTTTCCATTGTAACCAAGCTCGACGATGATCATCTGGCGATCGAAAAACCGATGGCAGAGGTTGTGGCCGAGATGCGCCGGGGGAACGGAATTGGAAAACTGGTGTGTTTTTCCGGGCTTAATCTGTTTCGGGGGCCCGAAGGTGCCATCGGGATTTTACGTCAGGAGCCGGTGTCCGGTCAGGGCGATATCGGGTTTTTCAACGTTACGGAACAGACCTATTTCACCCATGACCGGCGATTCGAACGTTTTCGCGCCCCTGGCCTGCGCCGGGTACATGCCGGGTTTACCTATTGGCACTTAAAATTTCTCAAGCCGGACATGGGATTTGCCAACTATGAACTGGCGGACAATCCCAAAAGCCGATACGGGCGCAAACTCGCCCGGCTGGCCGGGGCAAAACCGGCGGACCTGCCGGTAATTGTCGATGATTGGTCGGCAACTTATCCGCCAAACCGCTGGATTGAGCTGATTTCGTGGAAATACCGTTTGCGGGCGGAAATCGGCCGTTCGCTGAGGGCCGGAGCCCCCCACCAGAGTTTAGAGGACGCTTTGGCCAACCTCGCGACATTCAGCAAATCGGATTGAAGAATTCTCCGGTCGCTTGATGTCCGGTGACCGAGGGCGGAAAATCTAACAAAAAAAACCCCGCGAAAATCGCGGGGTTCAAATTCATAACGCCGGATGAGGGGCGCAAAAATCAGTTGAGATACCAGCGCAGGCTGACTTTTGCCGTGCCCGCACCCCAGCTGGTTGCGCTGAGCTGACCACCAATGGTCATCTGGTCGGAAACCGCCAGTTCCATGCCCACGCCGAGCAGGCCGTAAGTGGCGCCCGGGTTAATCACTCCCAGTCCTGCGGCACCATAAAGCAACACATCGCTGCTGGCCAAAATTCCGAGGCGGCCCTGAACCTCGCCGCCGAATGCACCGGCCGTGTACCAGATGCCCGAACCCTCGATACCAAACAGCAGGTCATTGGAAACCTTGTTATAGCCAATCGAGCCGGAAAGCGTTGGTGACCCCAGCGCTACGCCGGCGGAACCGCCGATATAAAGACCTTCCCAGTCGAAACCGGAACTAAAGCCTGTCGACCCATAGCCGTTCGAGCCGGCATGTGCCGCGCCGCCCATTGCAAGTGCCGCAACACCCGCCAAAATTATCCGCTTCATCACAATTCTCCGAAGTTCCGTGGTCAAAATCCAGTTTCGTTTAGAGCACACTCGCCACCGGGATTCAATTACTAGTTCAGGTGTCGCCGCCCGGCAATTCATAGGCCGGAAATCGTCACTGCCGACCCCAGGCTCCCCTACTCGGCTAACATCTTGCAACTTAATCGGTTAATTCTTTGTGTGGCGTTGAGCCGGAGCCGGATTTTAGCTTAAGGCACCGCTATTTTTCCCTCGATTGTGTCCGGGTCGCAACAGTTGATTCACTCAGGTTGTCGGCGGAAAAAAATATGGCCGTCCCTTTTGCGGGGCGGCCATATTTGCCTTGGTGGAATCATTCGTACCGAAGCTAGAATTTCATGAATGCCCCGACGCTGACCTGTTGCTGGTCGGCGCCGCCGCCAAGTTCATTGGCATACAGGTACTGGCCCCGAACGGTTACATCGTTGCTGACTGCCAATTCCATCCCGGCGCCAAGCAGGCCGAAATTGTCATTGCCGCCGGCAAACTCCCGGGCAAGGCCAGCGGTTCCGTACACGACCACGGTATCGCTAAGGATTACGCCGCCACGGACCAGGGCCTGGCCCTGAGCGGTGAATGCGCCGCCGTCGTTCAGGCCGACAATCGAGACTTCCCCGCCAAGCAGGACAAAGTCAAAGCCGGTATTGACACCCACGGTGCCCGACAGGCCCCACTGGTTGTCCGGGTTGGTCATGACGCCAACAGCGGAAACACCGCCATAAATGCCGTTCCAGACAGACATGGGCGCCCGATAGTCGATGGTTGGGGCACTGCCGGGCTGTTTTCCGAGAATTTCGGCACCCGTTGCCCCGGTTGCGGTCAACCCCAGAACGGCGGCCGCCAAAGTCACTTTTTGCAAGATATTCATACCTACTCCTTTCAGCGGCCAGCTACGCCTGATTGGCCGTCCTTGATTATTGCACCGCGGTCACCCGGCCCTGGCGAAACAAGGCCTCTTCCCCGACAACCCGTGCCCATTCGAACGCGCGCTTTTTCTGGTTATGTGCGGACAGATGATCCGCAACTTTGCCAGCAAGGCACTGGTTTGATGTTGGAGTGCGGGGGCGAAATGGCAACCATTTGCTTAAAGGTCGGTTAGCCAATCGCTTACGGCGCTGGTTAGCAATTTGCGTGCCCGGTTGGTTAGCGGTATGTAAATGACCACGTGCCGGCAGGCTGGGGACCGTCGGTGGCTCGCGCCTGAACAGACCAATTGGAGAATTTCATGTACGAACAGATATCCCGACGGACCCCCGCCAGCGGTGTCGCGATCAAGGCCGTTGCCGCCATATTCACTGTGGTTGCATCTTTGTTGTTTGCCGGGTCGGCAGCCCTGGCCCACCGGTTTGATGTGGCTATTCTTGCCCCGGCCGCTGGCGCCGCCGAAGAGGACTTCAATGCGTTTCGTCAAGGTTTCATGCTCGCAACCACCGAGCGTGATGCCCACGCCAACGAGGAGTCCGATGGTCATCTGGGTGGACTGGATGTCTATGTGAATTTGTTCGTTGAGACTGCCCCCCTTGGCCCGGTGGTGCTGGAGGCCGATATTGTGGTGGTGTATTCCCCCGCCAGCCAGGCCGGACTGATCATGGCGCTGGAGGCGCGCGGTGTTGCCACGTTGCTTATGCCCGGCGAAGTGCCGTTGGAGGAGCAACCCGGTTTTGCCGGGTTTTCCGAGGCGTATGCACGCATGTTCAACGCCGAGCCGACGCCATTTTCAGCACAGGGATACCATGCCGCCCGGCGCATTGATGAGGCTGTGCGCGCCCAGTCCGGTGTTGCCGACCCGGGGGCCCTGCAAGCCAGTTTTGCCGGCACCGCCACTGATTTTTCCTGGTGACAAAACCGGCGCGTAAAGCGAACCCGCTTGCATATTTCTGGGTCGGGTTGCGCTATCGGGCCAAAATGGGCCGCTGGCCCGATCTGAAGACACCGAAACGATATACCGAGCATATTCAGGTTGCAAAACTGACCTGGCGCTCGCCGGTCATGTCACGGGTGACGGACAAGGTGACGGCAAAAACAATTGTCGGTGGGGCGCTGGGCGAAGAATGGATAACGCCAAATCTTTATGTCGGGCGCACGCTGCCGCCGCGTGATCAGCGCACCTGGCCGACCCCTTATGTCATCAAGACCAATCATGCCAGCGGACGCATGCATTTTGTCATGACAGATGCGGACAAGGACTGGGATCTGATCGACAGGAAATTCAAGCGCTGGCTGTCGATGCCGTATGGACGCAAAAACTGTGAATGGGGATATCGCGGCATCGAGCCAAAAGTGCTGGTGGAACCGTTCCTGGGCGGGGATGCCTCCCCCGATGATTTGAAGTTTCTCGTGTTCGACGGACGGGTCGAATTAATCCGGCATGTCAGCGGCAGGAAGAACGGCCCAAGATTTGAAAGTTACGACCGCACCTGGCAAATCTATGATGGAACTATTAGAATTGGTATGCTGCAGCCCGATCGGCCCATGCCGAAACCACCGGCCCTGGACAAAATGATCGCGGCCGCTGAATTGCTGAGCGCGCCGTTTCCGTTCGTGCGGGTGGATTTTTATGATCTGGGCGAACATCCGAGATTTGGCGAGATCACCTTTTATCCCCTGTCCGGCCACCTGAAAATGGACCCGCCCGAGTTTGACCAGCGCCTGGGCGCGTTGTGCCCGGATCGTCTGCCGGACGCCAGTTTGCCGTATTAAACCCCGAACAAGCGCCTTAATTGCCCCAGAATCGAGTCAACCGGCGGGCGCTCCTGTTTGCGTTCACCCAGTTTTTCATTCCACAGGTGAATGGTTTTTGTTTCTTCGCGGACAAACTCGTCAAGTGACGTGCCCGGCTCGAATATTGTTGTCGCCTTGCGCGGATGCAGCGGATAATAGACCGGCGGCGGCGCGGCATAGCGCCCAAGATTGTGCCGCGTCACCAGCGCCGTGATCCCTTTGGGGCCGGCAATGCCGTGGGGCAGATCAGCGGGGGTAAACCGGCGCCCGAGCCGGGCGGCGATTTGCCAGAATATCCGTTTTCCAGCCGGCAGCCATTCCGGCAGCACCCCCGGCTCAAACACCCCCAGCATGTCGGCAATGATCGGCGAGTTTTCCGGCAACCTCAGGATGGCGCCATTGATAAACCGCTCGCTTTCCCAGCCGAATATGTGTTCTTCGGTCCCGATGGGCCCCAAGCAGATCATGTCGGTATCGGCCCATATGCCCGCGCCGGCCTTTTGCAGACAAAACCGGAAATAGTTCGACCCCAGCGCATAGGACCCGGTATCCCGGTAGCGCAGCTTTTCCATGGCATTTCGGGGTACGGTTGGGTTGCCGTCGGCAATTTCCACCCCCGCCGGCACGCCCGCAACATCATCATAGGCATGCAGAATCACCCGGTGACCGGCCTTCAGGAATGAAATAAGCGACATCTGTTCGACGGGGCCAAGCCGTGGCCCGATCCACATCATGTTCACGGTGGCCGTGGGTGACCCCTCCGGCCCGGGCAATCTATTCAACGGTGACCGACTTGGCCAGATTGCGCGGCTGATCCACATCGGTGCCCATATGCACCGCGGTATGATAGGCCAGCAACTGCACTGCCACCGCGTTGACGATGGGCGCCACGAACGGGTCGACCCGGGGCACCACGATGATCTCGGCCACATCGTTGCCGGCCAGGGCTGCCCCCTGCCTGTCGGTGATCAGAATGATTTTCGCGCCCCGGGCGGCCACTTCGTGCATGTTGGAAATGGTTTTTTCCATCAGTTCGTCGGTTGTGGCCACCACCACCACCGGCATGCCCTCATCGATCAGGGCAATGGGCCCGTGCTTGAGTTCGCCGGCGGGATAGGCCTCCGCATGAATGTAAGACAGTTCCTTGAGTTTTAACGCCCCTTCGAGGGCCAACGGAAACGCGGTTCCGCGCCCGATATAAAGCACATCACCGGCCCGGCTTAAAACCCGGGCGACCGCTTCAATATGGCCATCGGCTTTAAGAGCCTCGCTTAGGGCGCCGGGCAACCCGGTCAGGGCCGCCACCATTTTCGCTTCGGCCCGGGGCTTGATGTGTCCGCGCGCCCGCCCGAATGCCACCACCAGCGCCCCTAGGGCCGCCAACTGCGAGGTAAACGCCTTGGTTGAGGCGACGCCGATTTCCGGCCCGCACAGGGTGGGGAAAATGACATCGCTTTCCCGGGCAATAGTGGATTCCGCCACATTGACCATGGCCATAACATGTTGACCGGCCGCCCGGGCATATCGAAGGGCGGCCAGGGTATCGGCGGTCTCCCCCGATTGGGAGATAACCAGCGAAACGCCGCCCTTTTCCAGCGGCGGCTCCCGATACCGGAACTCGGAGGCCACATCCACATCCACCGGCAGGCGGGCATATCGTTCAAACCAGTATTTGGCCACCAGCCCCGCATAGAAGGCCGTGCCGCAGGCGGTTATGGTCAGCCGATCCGGGCCCGCCAGATCAAAAGGCAGTTGTTCGCGCAGGTCCACCTTGTTGTTGGCCATGTCCAGATAGTGGGCAAGGGTATGGGAGACCGCTTCGGGTTGCTGGTCGATCTCCATGGACATGAAATGGCGGTGATTGCCTTTGTCGACCATAAGAGCGGATGCCGCCGACAGGTGCTGTTCCCGGTCGACGGGTTTACCGTTCACGTCAAAGATGGTCATGCCGTCGCGATGGATTTCGGCCCTGTCGCCTTCTTCGAGGTAGGTGATTTTGGCGGTAAACGGGGCCAGCGCAAACGCATCAGAACCAATAAACATCTCGCCGCGCCCGTGGCCAATGGCCAGCGGCGATCCCTGACGGGCGGCAATGAGCAAATCGTCAAACCCGCGAAACAGAAAAGCCAGCGCAAACGCGCCTTTGAGCTGCGGCAGAACTTTTGCAACCGCTTGCCCGGGGGTGGCGCCGCGATCCAGTTCACGGGTAACCGACAGGGTAACGATTTCGGTATCGGTTTCGGTTCTGGCGGGATACCCGGTTGCGGCCAGTTCATCGCGCAGGGCGGCAAAGTTCTCGATAATGCCATTGTGAACCACCGCAACCGAAGCGCTCATATGGGGGTGGGCATTGGCCTCGGTGGGGGCCCCATGGGTGGCCCAGCGGGTGTGACCGATGCCAATCGCACCGGCAAGGGGGTCTTTTTCCAGCCTGGCCGACAGGTTGGCCAGCTTTCCCTCGGCCCGGCGCCGCACCAGGGTGCCGTCGGGCTCCAGAGTGGCGACCCCGGCGCTGTCATAGCCGCGATATTCCAGCCGCTGCAACGCATCATGCAGACGATTTGCCACCGGGCCCGTGCCGACTATGCCAACTATGCCACACATGATTCAGGTCTGTTTTACCGATCGTCTGGAGGGAGTTTTTTGTGGTCGACCGGCCCGTTTTTTCGCCAGCGCACGTTCTTTTAGCACAGTGGCGAATCCTTGTTTGTTGACCTGGCGGGCGCGACCAATGGCCAGCGCCTTGGCCGGCACGTCCCGGGTGACAACACTGCCCGAGCCAACATAGGCACCTTCTTCAATGGTTACCGGTGCCACCAGCGACGCGTTGGAACCGATGAACGCATCTTCACCGATTGTGGTGCGATGTTTGTTGACCCCGTCATAGTTGCACATGATTGTACCGGCGCCGATATTGGCCCGGGCGCCGATATCGGTGTCGCCCACATAGGCAAGATGGTTGACCTTGGCCTCGCGTCCCACATTTGATTTCTTGACTTCGACAAAGTTTCCCACCCTTGCATCCTCGCCAATATTGGCCCCCGGGCGCAATCGGGCAAACGGGCCCACCGAAGCGCCCCGGCCAACATGGGCGCCTTCCACATGGGAAAATGCGCGAATGGTCGCGCCCTGATCGATGGTCACATTGCGCCCGAACCATACATTGGGCTCAATGGTCACATCGCGGGCCACCTGGGTATCGTCGGCAAAAAACACCGAACCCGGATCAACCAGCGAAACGCCGGCATCCATCATTTCCGCCCGGCGCCGGGCCTGAAACAACCCTTCGGCTGCGGCAAGCTGGGCCCGAGAATTCACCCCGGCCACTTCCGTTTCACTGGCCAGGGCCATTTCCACATTCAAAGAGCGTTTGTTGGCGGCGGCCACGGTGTCGGTGAGGTAAAACTCACCCTGCTTGTTTTTGGGTTCAACGGCGTTGATCAGATCACCGAGAACCCACGACTTGAACCCCATGACCCCTGAATTGCACAGGGTGATCGCGCGTTCCGCCTCGTTGGCGTCGCGTTCTTCGCGAATATCCACCAGCCGGTCGCCCTTGAGCAGTAACCTTCCATAGCCCCGGGGCGTAACGGTTTCAAACCCGAGCACGGTCATGTCGGCCCCTGAATCCAGCCGGTCCGTCACCGAGCGGATGGTTTCGGGGCGAATGAGCGGATTGTCGCCGAACAGGACCACGATGTTGCCCTCAAAAGCGGTCCAACCCGGCTTTGCCACCTTGATGGCATGGCCGGTGCCCAGCCGTTCGGTCTGTTCGATGACCCGGGCGGTGGGATCGGCAATTTCAACAAATTTCCGGGTGGCCTCGTGGTTGGCGAAAAACCGCATTTCGGTTTCCATGGCCCCTAACAGGTCAACGCCGGGATCGGGCGATGGGCCAACAACGACAATGCACTGGTCGGCCCCCGCCGAGATCGAGGCGTGCAATACATGGCCGATCATGGGCAGTGAGCCGATCTCGTGCATGACCTTGGGACGCGACGAATTCATTCGCGTCCCCTCGCCTGCTGCAAGAATAATTGTCAGCAAATCAGTCATCGTATATGCGCCGCCCCGGAGATAGGGTTGTTTATGGACCCGAATTTATGGCCATAACATGTTGGCAAATACATAAATTGCAGGCCCAATACCAACATAACTTGAGGGTGATTCGCGAGTGGCGGGCGAGCGGAAATTGGCGCAGAGCACCAGATCAGACAACTTGACGGGCACCAGCGCCGGAAGTGCCGGCGTCTCCGTGTTGCGGCGGTCGGACGTTTTTGGCTGGGGGGTGGCGGCGGTGGCCGCCTTCGGGGTTGCGGTACTGGCGGGAAATCTGGCCGCCGGCGTGCCCCCGGGCTGGCTTGCCGTATTGCATGAAACCAGGGCTGAAGCCGGGACTTTGCTGCCCAATTCGCGAACCATAAAAACTCTGCAAACCGACCTTGCCCGTTCACAACGGGCCAATGCGGTGCTGCGCACCCGCATGGATTTGCTCGAAGGGACCGGCACCATTGCCGCCCGGCGGATCGGG
>JAADFY010000012.1 GCA_013152625.1 Alphaproteobacteria bacterium | reverse complement strand
ATAAATGTTGAGCGTATGAGTTCTTTTGCCTTTGGAGGTTCGCACTTCCCTCTTGTTATCGCTCACGCCGAGTTCGCGTTCGCTCACCGGCTCCGAGGGGCGCCGCATAAGCGGCGCTCCGTCCTCGTTGAGAGCCGGGCATGTATAAGTTGTAAGCGTTGAGTTCTTTTGCCTTTGGAGGTTCGCAATCCGCCCGGGCTC
Source organism: Alphaproteobacteria bacterium (assembly GCA_013152625.1). GTDB lineage: Bacteria > Pseudomonadota > Alphaproteobacteria > Rhizobiales > Devosiaceae > JAADFY01. The sequence continues at coordinate 9,851 of JAADFY010000012.1, read as the reverse complement.
GTCATCACCGTCATTACGAGGCGCGACAGCAACGAAGCAATCCAAATTCCAATAGAAGAAATCAAACTGGATTGCCGCGCTCCCTTGCAGGTCGCTCGCAATGACAGGACAAAAAGGGTCGCACTTCCCTCTTGTTTTCGCTCACGGCTGTTTGGTTTTAATGGCGGCTGCGAGCAAGGGGGCTCGCACCTCGCTGTGGCTGGCATGTATAAGTTGCAAGCGTTAGAGTTCTTTTGCCTTTGGAAATTCATACACCGCCTAGGCTCGCACCTCGCTGGTCCGATAACCGGCGACACGCTTTAGTGCCCGTCAAATGTAATCAGGCTGGTGATTTTTACGTCAAGATCGAGCAGTTTCTGGTGGCCACCGAGATCGGGCAAATTGATAATAAACCCGGCATGGGAAACTTTGGCGCCGGTGCGGCGCAACAGGTGAACCGCAGCAATGGCCGTGCCGCCGGTGGCAATCAAATCGTCAATCAAGAGAACATTGTCGTCCGGCCCGACCGCGTCGGCGTGGATCTCAATGGTATCGACCCCATATTCGAGCGCATAATTCTGGCCGATGGTCTCCCCGGGCAATTTGCCGCTCTTGCGAACCGGGATAAACCCCACTTCGAGATCAATGGCCACACCGGCGCCAAAAATAAAGCCGCGCGCTTCAATCCCGGCCACATGAGTGATGGCATGACCACGACAGGCGGCGGACAACCGGTTCACCGACAGGCGAAAGCCGGTGGGGTCTTCAATCAGCGATGTGATATCGCGAAACTGAATCCCGGGCTTGGGATAATCGGGAATAGTGCGCACCAGCGCTTTCAAGTCGTCGTTTTGTGCCATTTGCCAGCGCCTGAACTCTTCACCTGAATTGTTGTCCCCACCGACTGCAGACAGTCAGAGCCCCCAGAGGCCCCCGCTTTGTCCGACGTGTCGGCCAGAAACCGTGTGGGTTACAGACCCCAGGTCACGGAACCTAGTGAGGCACTTGCCGCCAGATCCTGCGTTTGACCAGATAGAGCAGGCCGGCAAACAGCAACAGGAACAAAATCACCTTGAAACCGAGTTGTTTGCGGTCGGTCAGGCCGGGTTCGGCCACCCACATCAGAAAAGCGGAAACATCTCTGGCATACTGATCAACGGTGGCCGGGGCGCCGCCCTCATATTCAACGACGCCGTCAAACAGCGGGGGCGGCATGGCCAGGTTGGTGCCGGTAAATGCGTTATAGAACTGACCGGCATCCACTTCGACCCCATCGGGGGCATCCGCATAGTTGACCAGCATATTGTAAATATAGTCGGGACCGCCTTCCTGGTAGGTCGTGAAATAGTCAACGATCCACCAGGGGAATGTATTGGGCAGCGCCCGGGCTTTGGCGATAACCGAAAAATCGGGGGGCAGAGCGCCGCTATTGGCTTGCTTGGCCTCGAGTGCATTGGCGAAGGGGCTCGGCCATCTGTCGGCGGGAATTCCTGCCCGCTCTCCGCCCTCGACTTCCTCATCAAGGATCATGTATTCAGCAGCAAGTGCCTTGATCTGGCCCTCGGTAAATTCGGGTCCGCCGGGTTGGGACAGGTTACGAAACGCGAGCAGACGCGCGCCATGACAGGCGGCACATGATTGCAGGAAAACCTGAAAACCGCGCTGAAGCTGGGCGGGATCATACTTGCCGAACACGCCGGCAAAGGACCAGTCCTGCCGCTTGGCGTCAAAGTCGTGTTTGTAGGCCAGGGCCGATGCCGGCAGGAACAGACCAACGACAAGCGCCAGGGCGCCAATGAGGGGAAACTTGCCTGTCATTTTCGTTACTCCGCACCCTGCATGGTTGCTGCGGCCGGTTCGCGGGTGGCGCTGGGACCCAATACGCTTTCAGAGATGGAGTTGGGCAACGGCCTGGTGGTTTCAATCTTGCCCAGAATTGGCAGGATTATCAGGAAATATCCGAAGTAATAGGCTGTAAACCCCTGGGCGAGGATGACATAAATGCCGTCGGCGGGCTTGCTGCCCAGCCAACCCAGACCAATGAACGAGATAACCAGCAGCAGGTAAAAACCTTTGAATACCGGCCGGAAGGAACCGGAACGGACCTTGGAGGAATCCAGCCACGGCAGGAAAAACAGAACGATGATCGCGCCAAACATGGCGATCACACCACCCAGCTTGGAATTGATGAGGACAATGTCGGTGAACGGGATGCCGATGTTGAAGGTTATCGCCCGCAAAATGGCGTAAAACGGCATGAAATACCATTCGGGCACAATGTGCAGGGGCGTGACCTGACTGTCGGCGACTATGTAATTGTCGGGGTGGCCCAGTGCGTCGGGGGCAAAAAACATGAACCAGGCAAATGGCAGCAGGAAAACCACCAGCGCGAACAGGTCTTTCATGGTGTAGTAGGGATGGAAGGGCAAGACGTCTTTTTTGTCCTTGACCTCAACCCCCGCCGGATTGCCGTTGCCGGGCACATGCAGGGCCCAGATGTGCAGGCCAACGACGCCGACAATCATGAACGGCAGCAAATAGTGCAGGGAGTAAAACCGGGTCAGTGTGGCATTGTCGATGGACAGGCCACCGCGAATGAGCTGAACCAGCCCGTCGCCCACCAGCGGTATCGCGGAAAAGAAGCTGGTGATCACCGTTGCGGCCCAAAAGCTCATCTGACCCCAGGGCAACACATAGCCGAGAAATCCGGTGGCCATCATGAGCAGGAAAATGACGACGCCAAGGATCCACAAAATTTCACGCGGGGCTTTGTAGGAACCATAATAAATGCCGCGAAATATGTGGATGTAAACGGCGGCGAAAAACATCGAGGCGCCAACCGCATGGGCCGACTGGATGATGCGGCCCCAGTTTACATCACGGCGGATAAATTCCACCGAATCAAAAGCCATGGCGGCGGTGGGCACATAATTCATGGCCAGAACAACGCCGGTTACGATCTGAACCACCAGCATGAACGACAATATGGCGCCAAAGGTCCACCAGTAGTTCAGGTTTCGCGGGGTGGGATAATCAACGAATGAATCGTTGACCAGCCGCAATATGGGCAGGCGGCTGTCCATCCATTTGGTAAAGCCGTTTTTCGGCGTGTAGGTGCTGGGCCCCGACATATGTGCTTACCTCAACCGATTTTGACGAGCGTGTCGCTCAGAAATTCATACGGGGGCAATACCAGATTCTTGGGGGCAGGCCCGCTCCGCACCCGGCCCGCACTGTCATATTGCGAACCATGGCATTTGCAGTCCCAACCGCCCCGGAATACGCCGGTATCAAATTCGGGAACACACCCCAGATGGGTGCAGTTGGCGATCATGATCAGCCATTGTTCCTGACCGAGTTTAACCCGGGCGGAATCGGGGGCAGGATCTTTAAGGTCCGCCAGCGCGGTGCCCTGGGCTTCAGCTATGGCGTCCGGGGTACGGTGCCGCACGAATATGGGCAGTCCGTTCCACTTGATAAGAACAAGCGCGCCCTGTTCTACCGTGGACAGGTCGAACTCAACGGTGGCCAGTGCCTGAACCGCAGCGCTGGGATTCATCTGGTCGACCAGGGGCCACGCAGCGCTGCCGACCCCCACAACACCCACGGCGCCGGTGGCGATATAGAGAAAATCGCGCCTGGTGGGCTCGTTTTTCACGTCTGCTGTCACTGTTGACCCCCAGTCACCCCGAAAATTCTTCGTTCCTGTTTCATTTCAAAGCCTTCAGCTTTGAACAACGGCTGCAAAAGAAACCAAACGCAGCCACAATCGCGAATCGTGCGCCGCCCGAAACGTTGCGCATTGACCGGCGTTCTTTTTGCACTGTGGCTGCGTGTTGTCCAGCCCACCCCAAGTGACAAGCCAAACCTGCGACATTTTGGCCGCTTTGCCCACCCATTTTCGCCGTTCACGCCAAGGTCTGACCCCTGCCCTGCCGACCCTTGGCACCCCTCCTGTTGTTCCTGCCTTGATTTCGAGCATGGGGGGGGTACTCATGGCCCCCGATCACCCGCCGAATGACGAACCAGCCACCCATGCCCCTCGCACTCGCCCTTTATCAACCCGACATCGCCCAGAACACGGGTACACTCATTCGAACCGGGGCCTGCCTTGGCGTTGCGGTACATATAATTCATCCGGCCGGCTTTGCCTTCTCATCTGCCGCCTACCGGCGGTCGGCGATGGATTACGGTTCCTTCGCAGAATTGATCGAGCATGCCGGATATGCCGACTTTGACACATGGCGAAAGAACGCGGGGCGCCGGCTGATCCTTTTGACCACCCGGGGAAACACGCCGCCAGAGGCAGTGCGGTTTACCGAAACGGATGTGATCCTTTTAGGCCGGGAAACGGCGGGGGTGCCCGAAGAGGTGGCCGCCACAGCAGACCAGCAGGTGCGCATTCCCATGCGGGCCCAGGTGCGTTCCCTTAACGTCGCAATCGCCGGTGCTCTCGTGCTAAGCGAGGCGTTACGTCAAACCGGACACTGGAAAACACTGACATGAGCGAGCCCACCAGCACCGAGACGAAAAAAAAGGCGGCCAGCGCCTGGTTCATCTCCTTGAGAAACCAGATCTGCACGGCACTGGAAGAGCTGGAAGATGCCTGCCCGATCCACGGGCAAGACGACATGCCGGGCCGGTTTGTCCGCGAGCCCTGGGAGCGCACAGACGGGACCGGGGCGCCGGGTGGTGGCGGCGAAATGTCGATGCTGCACGGGCGATTGTTTGAAAAGGCGGGGGTGCATATCTCAACGGTATTCGGCCAGCTTTCGCCCGAATTCGCCCAGAAGATCCCCGGCACCGAGGCGGGCGGGCAGTTCTGGGCCAGTGGCGTTTCGCTGATCATTCATCCCAGAAACCCGCATGTCCCGGCGGTGCACATGAACACGCGCATGATTGTCACGGGAAAGCTGTGGTGGGGCGGCGGCGGCGATCTGACCCCGGTTCTGGATGCCCGGCGAACCCAAACCGATGCCGACGCGGTGGATTTTCACGCCGCCATGCAAAAAGCGTGCGCGCCTCATTCCCAGGTGGATTACGAGCGATACCGGGCGTGGTGCGACGAATATTTCTATTTGCCCCACCGCAAGGAACCAAGGGGCATTGGCGGCATATTTTTTGACCGGCTCAATAGTGGTGACTGGGACGCCGATTTCGCTTTTTGCCAGGATGTGGGCACGCAGTTTCTGCAAATCTACCGGCAACTGGTGCAGCGAAACTTTGCCACCCCCTGGGGAGAGGCGGAACGGGAGGAGCAACTGGTGCGCCGGGGTCGGTATGTGGAGTTTAATCTCTTGTACGACCGGGGCACCGCGTTCGGCCTGAAAACCGGCGGCAATGTTGATGCCATACTTTCCTCAATGCCGCCGGAGGCGAAGTGGCCCTGATCGAGATCATTCTTGATCGAGATCATGGCGGCGCACCGGCGTTGTTGATCTCTTGGCAATCGAGGGCAAGCCAACTTCAGGGAGTGAACAATGAGACATTTCCATTGCGGCTCGATTGTGCCCGGGTGTTCATGGCATACATGCGCCGAAGAAGACGCGGAGATCGTGCGCCGTACCGTGGAGCACTTGCGCAAGACCCATGGGGAGGCCGAGATCCGGCCAAACCTGATCGAAATGATCAAGGAACGGATCAAAACCGAAAAACAGGGCACCCTTAGCTAAACGGTGGGGCATGCACTGGATGAACGGCTTCAGGAGCGCTTTGCATCAGCGGGCGCCACCCGGGCCAAAAGAGCTGCGCGGTCGATCGCAAAACCGTGTCCAATCCAGATCTTTTCAAGCCGGGCCAGTTCCGCCCCCAGTTTCGGGCCGGGGGAATAGCCGAGCGCGATCAGGTCTTTTCCTTTCAAAGGAAAATCCGGTCGCTGGAAGGCGCGGGCATGCTCATAAAGGGCCAATGCCGCACCGGCTTCAAAAGCGGCGTTTGTACCGGAAATTGAGCCTGCCGCCGCCAGCGCGAGGCGGTCGCGGACGCCGGAAGCGTTGTGTTCATAAAGTAGCCGGTCGAGATCACCAACGGGGCCTTCAGACTCGGGCAGCGGCGCCCGGGCCCAGTCCGCCAGCCGCTGATGTTCGGCGTTTGAAAGCTTTAGCCGGTCGGCCAGAGCATCGATGCGCTCAATCATGGGGGGCACAATGGCCATGAGGCGCAACAGGGGATCGGGGGGCCAGTCTTGCGTTTTTTCGGTTTCAATCAGCCCATGAATACCATCGATGCCCCATTTTTCGCCCTCGGGCAGAACCTGGGCCAGAACGCCGGTGGTGCGCATCCACAACAGGGCGCGGGCCGGGTCGGGGGCGCCAAGAATACGCTTCAGCTCGCCCCAGATGCGTTCCGCGGACAGATCGGCAAGCGCCGGTTTTAATCCCGCACTGGCTTTTAATGCCTCGGCGTCCGGACGACCGTGGCCGAACACTGCAAAGAACCGAAAAAACCGCAAAATACGCAAGTGGTCCTCGGCGATGCGGTCTTTGGGGGTGCCAATAAACCGGACCGTGCGCGACAGACAATCCTGCAGCCCGTCAAGGGGATCGAACAACTGGCCGGCCCAATCGCAATAAAGCGCATTCATCGTAAAATCGCGCCGGGAGGCGTCGCGGAGCCAATCGGTCCCAAAGCGGACTTCGGCCCGGCGGCCATCAGTTGCGATGTCCTGACGCAAAGTGGTGACCTGAAACGGGCGACCGGCGATAACAAGTGTTATCGTGCCGTGCTCGATGCCGGTGGGATGGGCGGAAATGCCCGCAAAACCGGCCCGGGAAGTGACTTCTTCCGGTGTCAGCTCGGTGGCAAAGTCAATATCGGCGGCCGCAAGCCCGAGCAGGGTATCGCGAACAATACCGCCCACGGCCCGGGTGCGCCGGGCCGGCCCGTCCAGAAGCGAAAACACCTCCGCCACCGGGCGATCCTTCAACCAGGGGGCTTTGGCCAGCCGCCCGATCGCATCTTTAGCGGTTTGAGCTGTCATCGCCCTCCCCTTTGTTCACCTGATCCCTAAACAGCCGGATCATGTTGGCGGTAATACCCCATATGGTGTGGCGGCCAAATTCAATCCGCCAGGTGGCAATGGGGGTACTGTTCAGCATCAGTGTGTGCCGGTGGAAGTTTTTGACATTCAGAAGATGGGCCAGGGGTACTTCAAACAACCCTGCGACTTCCTGCGGATTGGCAACAAACGGGCGGGAGGGGGTAATTTCAGCCACCACCGGGGTGATCAGATACCCCGTAGCGCTAAGATAGTTGGGCATGAAACCGAGTATTGTGGCGTCTGCGGGCGCCAGGGCCACCTCTTCGTTTGCCTCACGCAATGCCGCCGCCGCCGCCCCGGTATCGGTGGCGTCTATCTTGCCGCCGGGAAATGCCACCTGCCCGGAATGGGCGCGAAGGCTGGCGGACCGCTCGGTAAACAATACGGTATGCCCGGCGGGGCGGCGCACCAGGCCGATCAGCACCGCGGCCTCAACGGCGCCGTGTTCGCCCGCTGGCGCGGAATTCTGGTCCTCAGAAGTGCCAACCAGACCGCGCCGGGGCGGGCCGGGCAACAAGCGGCCCGTTATGCGTGCGATTATCGCGTCCATTTCAATTTCGGGCCCCCGGGCCGGCCCCGAGGCAAATTCTTGGTCATGTCTGCGGCGATCTCCAGGGGGCGATTTTCCCGCCCAGATGTTCCAGCAAGCCCGGTGAGCAATGAACAAGAATGCGCGAGGGATCCACAGGACCGGGGAATATTACGCGCTCGCGGACTGGCAAGAACAACAGCTTTTCATAATAATCGGCATCGCCGACCAAAAGGACAAACCCGCAGCCCGGCCGGGCCATGGCCCGGGCGGTAACATGGGTGACCAGCGCGCGGCCCGCGCCCTTGTTGCGAAAGTGGGGATCGGTGGCTAACGGACCCAGCAAATAGCCGTTGCCGGCGTTCAGGCTAATGGGGGTCATCCGGACCGAAGCCACCGGGTGACCATCCAGTTCAGCGCAAAAACCCAGCTCCGGCTCGGCGGGCAATATTTCCCGCACCCGAAATGCGGCGCGGGCAAACCGGCCGGGGCCAAAACACTTTTCATGCAATCGCGTTATCCAGGCATCGTCCGTGGCGGTTTCGAGGCGGAATGCGATCTGCGTCACATCGGGCGCGACCGCGATGCCGGACGGCGCGGGTTTTTGGGTGGAGGACATGGGGCGGGGAACACCTGTGGCAAAAAAAGCAAAGCAGTGTGGCCGGCGGAAATGCCGGGGACGGGGCGGGGTGTCAAAATCGTCGCCGCGTGCTCACAATCATTGCCAGTTGCTCCATATTTTTTTTCGGTATTTTTTCGGTATTTTTCCGGTGGCCCGGCGGAAGGGGCCCGGGCGCGTCGATTTTTTTAACACTGCCGCCCGCCCCCGTCGAGGGCTATTGCAAACGCACCAAAACCCGCCCCCGGCCTACCACCGGGCCGCCGGGGGAAATCCGCCGGATATTTCTGCCAGACGCCGCCGGGTGCCGGGGGATGTGTCATCGGGCAGATCGTTGAGATCAAACCAGTTTGCCGCCGCGATTTCGGGGGTCGGGGCAAAGGGTTTGATGGGTTCAAACCGCTCGCAAACATAAAGGGTTACATGATCGCGGTCGGAATTGGCGCTGTTGAAGTAAAAACCAAAAAGCCTGGCCGGCCCGATGACCCGATAAAAGGTCTCTTCGGCCACCTCGCGGACCATCGAGACCTCGGCGGTCTCGCCGGGTTCTACGCCACCACCGGGAAAATGCCACCCGGGCACATAGGTGTGCCGGATCAGCAGCACCTGATCGTCTCGCAGCAATACTCCGCGCACGCCCAATGTCATGTGGCGCCACACGCCAATGCCAAACAGGAAAGCGCCGGTGCGCAAGCGCTGCCAGGGGGTCATCTGGCCCTTGAGAGTATCCATTTGGAGTTCCTGTTCAGCGCGGGAATACGAAAAAAGTTCTGGGTGACGCATTTATGCCATGTTCTTGCCGCTTCCGCACCGGCAAAACAGCGCTCAATGATCCGTCTCGTCCACATTTCAGACATACATCTTGGCCCCCTGCCGCCGGTCTCACCCCTGGCGCTGCTAAACAAGCGTATAACGGGATATGCCAACTGGATATTGCGGCGGCGCGACGGTATGGGCAGACGAACGGTCGATGAAATCGTTCGTCACCTTAGGGCGTGCGAGCCGGACCTGATCGCGGTGACCGGCGATCTGACCAATCTGGGGCTGGATGCGGAGTTTGTGCAAACCCGGCAATGGCTTCGCGCTTTGGGGCCGTGGCCGGCGGTGGCGGCAATTCCGGGCAACCATGATGCCTATGTACCCGGTGCTTGTATGCGGGCGGTGCGCGGCTGGGGCAAATACGGCACTGGGCACCGGGTCAACGGGGCGCCGTTTCCATTTATTCGCCACAAGGAAAATGTGGCCCTGATCGGGTGTTCCAGCGCGGTGGCAACGCCGCCATTTGTGGCAGCGGGCAATTTTGACGCTCCCCAGGCAGAACGGCTGGAGACGGTTTTGCAGGCCCTGGGGGAAGCGGGGGTGTTCCGGGTGGTCATGATACATCACCCGCCAACGCCGGAGCGGTTTTCGCGCCTGCGCGGCCTGTGGGGCGGCGAGCGTTTCCGGGCAGCGATTTACCGGGCCGGCGCCGAACTGGTGTTACACGGGCACGAGCACGAATCACTGGTCAGTGCCATTCAGGGCCCCGAAGGCGAAGTTCCGGTGATCGGAGTGGCGGCGGCAGCTTCTGCCCCGGGAAGCGGGCACGCCCCTGCCCGCTATAATCTGTTTCACATCGAAAAGAAGCGACACGGCTTTTCATGCCTGATGGAAGAATTTGGCTATCGACGCCTGGGCGATACCAT
>JAADFY010000011.1 GCA_013152625.1 Alphaproteobacteria bacterium | reverse complement strand
GGCCGGTGAGCACATGGCGGTGCTGCTTGAAAAAACCGGCACCCGATTACGCCTGGTTTCAGCCCGGCCACTACAGGTTAGCGCCACCGCGATGCTCGAAGCCATGCGCGACCGGGTGGAACGGGGCAGTTGGAGCCCCCGGGATGCGATCCGCCGCATTGACGCCACCCGGCTGCCCCAGCTTTTGCATCCCAGGTTGGCCGACACCGCCCGGGCTTCCCCGGTTGCTAGGGGAACCGGTGTGTCACCGGGGGCCGCCAGCGGAGAAATCGTTTTTTCCGCCGATGACGCCGCCCGCAGCCGGGCCCGTGGGCGCCATTGCATACTTGTGGTCATGGAAACCGGGCCTGCCGATGTGGAAGGCATGCGGGCGGCAACCGGGATTTTGACCGCCCGGGGTGGGGTAACCTCCCATGCCGCTGTCATTGCCAGAATAACCGGCAAACCCTGCGTTGCCGGGGTCCGCTCCCTCCAGATCAATGCCGACGCGGGCACCTGCCAGTTGGGCGGCGAAGTGTTTCACGCCCGGGAGAAAATCACCATTGAAGGGTCCACCGGCCAGATTTTTGCCTCCGCGCTGCCCCTGGAGCGTCCACCCATCGGCGGCGCCATTTCCCGGCTGCTCGATTGGGCCGACGGCGCCCGGACCATTGGCGTGCGCACCAATGTCGAAACCGTGGAGGCGGCGCGCACCGCCCTGTCGTTTGGCGCCGAGGGCATAGGTCTGGCCCGGTCCGAGCACATGTTTTTCTCCGCCGATCGGCTAATGGCCCTGCGCCGTCTCATCCTTTCGCAAAGCGCTGCGGATCGCACCGCTGCCTTAAATGGCCTGGTGGATTTTCAAACCGGCGACTATGCGGCCCTGTTTGCGCTCATGGTCGACAAACCGGTCACCGTGCGCCTGTTCGATCCGCCCCTGCACGAGTTTTTGCCTAAAACCGCCGAGGATATTGAGGAAACCGCCCAGGCCCTGGGTCTGACCGCCGCCGCCATGAGCGGCCGGCTCGAACGGCTTGAGGAAATCAATCCCATGCTCGGCCATCGCGGGTGCCGGCTGGCCATCTCCCATCCCGAAATTCTGGAAATGCAGGTCCACTCTCTTGTGGCGGGATTTAACGCCGCCCGCGATCACGGGGCCGCCCCCTCGGCCCTTGAAATCATGGCCCCTTTTGTTTCCTCGGCCCGGGAGGTTGCCTGGCTGCGCACCAACCTCATGGCCCACCTGGACGCCGCCAACCTGTCCGACGCCGACCGGGCGACCTTTTTGTTCGGCACCATGATCGAATTGCCCCGAGCCGCGTTGCGCGCCGGTGAAATTGCGCCGCTGGTGGATTTTTTCTCCTTTGGCACCAATGATCTCACCCAGACCACGTTTGGAATTTCCCGCGACGATTCCCCCGCCTTTCTGGCCTCATACCGCGAAAAGCGCATTTTCAGCGACGATCCTTTTGTAACCATAGACGCCGCCGGGGTGGGCGAACTCATCGAAATTGCCATTGCCCGGGGCAAGGCGGCCAATCCGAACCTGAAAATCGGAATTTGCGGCGAGCATGCCGGTGAGCCGAAATCGCTGCAGTTTCTGGCCCGGCTCGATGTGGATTATGTGAGCTGCTCGCCCTACCGGGTGCCGGTGGCCAGGCTGGTACTGGCCCAGCAGGCCCTGCGCTAAATTTATCACGGGTGTAGCTGGGCCGCCATCGCGCCCGAATTGCGCCGCCAAATGACCCCAACCTTTCCTTTCAAATGTCCGGTTACGGGCACGTTTTGGGCCGTTTACCGACCATCAATGTTAATCATCCATGATGATGGGGTCAGCACATTTCAAAGCTGACTTTGCATTTGATTTACCAGTTGCAGGTTGCGTTCGAGTGATAAAGTTGCGTAGCCGGTCCCCGGCCGGTTTTAAGAGTTGGGTTGCCCGTATTGCCACATACACCGGCACGGGTGTGCTCGCGTTCAGCGTCTGGCTGGCGCCGGTCGTCAACCACTATGAAGTCAACCGGAATGGCGATGCCAATCTGACCGCCTGGGTAACCGGGTCCGATGGCCCCCGGATTGACACCATGCCCACCGGGTCCATCAGTCTGGCTTTGAACGGACCGATATTTGGCGGCGTCAATGTGGCGGAAAAATCCGCCCGGGCTCGTCCGCTGGTAACCGCGCTTGAAATTGCGCAGGAATTTCGGGCCGCCCGCCTGAACTATGCCCAGCTGCGTGCCAAACCCGATGCCCCGGAAACCACAACCGCTTTTGCCAGCGCCGACACCGTTAACATTGTCCCCCCGGACCGTGGATTTGTAACCAGTACGGATCGCATAGCCATGGCAGCCCTTCCCGGCGCCGCCGCTCCAGCACCGGGGTCGGCTGCCGCCAAGGCGCTTGAAGCCATTGCCGAAGTGGTCGCCCCCGACCGGGATCCGGCCCATCCCTATCCCGTTGAGGTGCCCACACAACTCGCCTATGTCCGTGAGGCGGCCCCTGAAACGGTATTCAAGCCCAACCTGCGCCCCGCCATGCGCGCCTCCAGAAAACAGCGCACGTGCCTGGCCGAGGCGATTTATTTTGAGGCACGCGGCGAGAGCTATCGCGGCCAGATTGCCGTCGCTCAGGTGGTGCGCAACCGGGTGGAAAGTTCGGTGTTTCCCAGCACGATTTGCGCGGTTGTGTATCAGAACAAACAAAAGCGCAACGCCTGCCAGTTTTCGTTTGCCTGTGACGGGATCAAGGACCGGATTACCGAGCGTTCCGCCTGGGCCCAGGCCCAGGAAATTGCCGACAAGGTAATATCGGGCGAGCTTTATCTGCCCGAAGTTTCAAACGCGATCAATTATCACGCCAACTATGTCCGGCCGCGATGGGCACCGCGCATGAATCGGATCACGCGCATCGGCGCTCATATATTCTATCGCTTCAAGCGCAGCTAGATGCAGATCAGCGACGAACCGGTCTCTACGCAGGTCAGGCCATCCATCAGGGTGATTTTGGCGCCGCCGGGGGACCGCGTAAGGACAACAAACGAGGGCAGGCCGGGCACATCCACATAACCCGGGCCAATCCGCAGATGGGTTCTGGCGCCGTTCAGACCCGCGCTGTCGTATCCTTCCCCTTCGGCAGGGGACACGGTAACCCCGGGATAAAGCACATTGGGGGACGCCAGCGCGTCGGTGGAATAGGTGCCCGAGGCGGTCCAGGCGACGTTGACCTGCTCCACCCGCCCATAGCCGATCTTGGTTACGGTGGCCCCTGAAATCGGGGTCAGATCAAGATCTTCGCTGAACGTAACATTCAGGTCCCGCTCGCCAATGCGCACCAGTGCGCTTAAATCCAGGAGTGCCGCCGGAGCGGTTTCCTGCGCAAAAGCGGCGCTGGTCAACCCGTGTTTTATCACGTTGTTATCGGTAAACCAGACGCCTGCACCAACGCTTGCCGCCACAAACAGACCGGCCGCCATGAGGGGGCTCTGCATGACATTCTCCCAAAATGAGACACTTTGGTAACGATTTATCAACCATACCGGTGGCGGGTCAAAGCCGGGCTGCCCTTAGCGTTAACGCCGGGGGAGAGAGAGGGCCGGGCAAGGGGGCGGGAAGGGGGCGAGTTTACGCGGAAATATTGGCTTCCAGCGCCGCCAGATAGCGCATATGGGCCTGCCCGGTTGGCCACGGGCGCATGAGTTCATCAAAACCGTCAATGTCGAACCCGGCAATCCGGGGCGCAACAAATATTCGCGCCGCCTCGTCCCGGTCGAACCCGGCCAGTTCCACCGCCTCGAAATAGGCCGCCTGCCGGTCGGCGCGCTTGAGTGCCCGTTTAAGGGCCGGCGGCGGCGACGGGGCGAGGGAAAACCGCATGTGAATTGCGCCCAGCAGCCGGTTTTCCACCTCCTTGTAATTGCCCCCCATGGCCGTCTTGAACGGCGAGATTATATCACCCATGACGTACTCGGGCGCGTCATGCAAAAGCGCGTAAAGCCGGCCTGAGGCATCCAGCTTGGGGCCGCTGGCGGCGGCAATTTCCATAACCAGCAGGGAATGCTGGGCCACCGAGTAGGCATAATCGCCAATGGTTTGCCCGTTCCAGCGCGCCACCCGGGCCAGCCCGTGGGCAATATCGCTTAACTCGATATCAAGCGGCGAGGGGTCCAAAAGGTTCAGGCGTCGGCCGGACAGCATGCGCTGCCAGGCACGGGGCGGCGAAGGGGGCATATAAAATTCCCAGGTTGTTTTCTTATAGAATTAACCGGTGTGGCCCGATTCTGAAAACCGGTAACTGGCCCAGTCCGGCAAACTCAGCCCGACAGGTTGATCCCCCGCTTTTGCTTTGCTGTCGGGTGTGATCCGGTCAATGCGCAGCAGGGCCACCGTTTTTGTGGCGCCGCCGGCAAATACCGTTCCCACAACCACGCCATTGGATGTCACTTTGGTGCCGGCGGGGATCGGCGCGTCGGCGGTCAGGATAACCGGCCGTTTGCGGGCGGTGCCCCGATGGCGCATGCGCGATACGATCTCCTGCCCGATATAGCACCCTTTTTCAAAGTCGATGCCCCCCCGCTCGTCCAGACCGATATCGTGGGCAAACTGCGCCCCGCCCACAAAGCCGGTGCCCAGTTCCACAATGCCCGCCTCCGCCAGTCTGGTCCCAAATTGTCCGGAATCAGTTTGCCAGCCTAAAGCTTTATCCTGCGGTACTATTGTGCGAAATCCCAGCGATCCATGGCGACCGTCGGCATAGGCCAACCCGGCGTCAATGGGGTGCTCGGACCAACCCGTTACATGACTATTGCGCCAATCCTTGATGGTGACATCGGCCCGCAACCGGTAAAGGCCGATGCGCTTGATGAATTCATCGGCCCCCGCTGGCGGCAGGTCAAACCAGAACGAACCCTCAACCGCCACCACCAGCCCTTCGACCAGAACCTTGCCCTGGGGGCTGAGCAGAGCGAACCAGCCGCCGGTTCCCCCGGACGAGCTTTTGATGCCGGCAGTCAGCGTATCATTGAGCAACCGCTCGGCGTCAGCCCCAAAGATGTGCACCACGGCCCGGTCCAGCCGGTAAATCACCGCCATTCTGGTTCCTTTTTCCCACCCCGCTTGTTCTCGCGGTGCCATGGCGTTAAGCCAGCCTGACCCTACCATATCACAGCGTGGCCGCCAGAATATGAGCATGCCCCCCGGATACGAACTGATTCTGCATGGCGCAACAATCGTCAATCACAATGGGCGCCACCGGACCGATATCGCAATTTCAAACGGGCGCATCGCCGCGCTTGGGGATCTGGCACTGGCCGACGCCGCCGAAAAACTCGACTGCACCGGGCTGCATATTCTGCCCGGGGTCATCGACACCCAGGTTCATTTTCGCGAGCCAGGTCTTACCCACAAGGAAGATCTCGCCACCGGCTCCCTGTCGGCGGTCATGGGCGGCGTGACCGGCGTGTTTGAAATGCCCAATACATCTCCTGCGACCACAAATGCCACCGCCTTTGCCGACAAGATCAGCCGGGCGACCGGTCGCATGCACTGCGATTTTGCCTTTTATGTCGGTGGCACCCATGAAAATGCCAACCAACTGGCCTCGCTCGAAAAACTGCCCGGTTGCGCCGGGGTCAAAGTGTTCATGGGCTCGTCCACCGGATCCCTTCTGGTGGCCGATGATGATGGGGTTCAAACCATTCTGGCCGGGTTGAACCGCCGGGCGGCCTTTCACTCTGAAGACGAATATCGGCTGCGGGACAGGGTCGGGTTTCAGCGCGTTGGCGACCCCGCCAGTCATCCCGAATGGCGTGATGTTGAAACGGCGCTTTTGTGCACAAAAAGACTGGTCGGACTGGCCGAAAAACTGGGCCGGCTCATTCATGTGCTCCATATCTCCACCGCCGAGGAAATGGTGTTTCTTGGCGCCCACAAACAGGTGGCCAGTGTGGAGGTTACCCCCCACCATCTCTCCCTTGAGCTTGCCGATTACGAGCGGCTGGGAACTAAAATTCAGATGAACCCGCCGGTGCGCGACAAGACCCATCAGACAGCCCTCTGGGCCGCCATTGCCGACGGCACGGTGGACGTGATCGGTTCGGACCATGCCCCCCATACCATCGAGGAAAAACAAAGCCCCTATCCGCAATCCCCTTCGGGCATGCCCGGCACCCAGACCCTGGTGCCCATCATGCTCGACCATGTGGCCAATGAGAACCTCAGCCTTGAGCGGTTCGTTGATCTGACCAGCCACGGTCCCCAGCGCCTGTTCGGGATCGCCGGCAAGGGGCGCATTGCCCGGGGCTATGATGGCGATTTCACCATTGTCGATCTGGGGCGCACCGAAACCATCACCGATAACTGGATGGCCTCAAAGGCGGGGTGGACCCCCTACCATGGGCGCAAGGTCACTGGCTGGCCAGTGGGCACGATTGTGCGCGGTAACAAGGTCATGTGGCAGGGCGAACTGGTCGACGCCGGGCGCGGTGCCCCGATCCGGTTTGATCAGGCATTGCCCGCCAGAATTTAGATTTTATTGAAGGTTGCGTTCGACGGAGTATTCGCCGAGCCGGATCCGGTCGGGCAATTTGTCCACCAGATCAGCCACTGCTTCCTCACCGAAATCGCGCACGAGGGTGGCGATGGCGGCAAACAGGGCGGCGTGGGCCAAAGCTTCGCCGCGAACCCCGTCCTCTTCGGCGCTGGCCCAGGCGTCGGCCAGATATTCCAGGGCGATTTCTCTGGCTTCGCGGTCGCCTTTGAACAACGAGTTGCCGGTGTGACTTGCAAACATGGTGCGAACTTTCAACTCAGGGTACTCAGCTATAACACGGGAGGGGCCGGGGCGGGCAACAAGTGGCCAAAAGGTTAACGAATTCCCACGGATTGATCTCAATATCACTGTGCGTAACGCAAGTGGATGTTTTGCGCAATCGTGTCGCCCTCCACAAGGAACTTTTCAAGAGCAGTGCGCGCGGATGTCGTGCATCGCACATAAAGCCGCGAGAACGCCTCGAAACCTTCATTATAGGCGCCCACAAGCCGTGAGCGGCGTTCGTCGTCGGGGTTGTCCAGCTCGATCAGCCGCCCCGCTTCGCGCCGCCAGTTTGTGTCGCTAAACCCGCATAACGGATGCAAAAACTGCAAACTGCCAAGGATGGTGACGAGCCGCTCAAGCTGGCTTTGGTACGGGGGGTCCACCGGTTGGGCCATGGCGGGGGGTATCAGGCCAAGACCAAGGCCAAGGCCAAGACCAAGCGCCAGCACCGGCGCCAGCAATAAAAGGCCCGGCCTGAACCGGAATGGGAACCGGGGCTTTGTGAACATAGTGTGGTTTTGGCACAATGGCCGGTCCCGCCGCAAGCCGGCGGCGGGACCGAAAGTCAATTATTTCTATTGCAAGTATCTCTATTGCAGGATTTCCAGATCAGGCAAAAACGCTCTGGCAGCAAAAGCAAACGAGATGTCGTGAATGACGTCCGACTCGTTGGGGCCTGGGTTTTCCACCACCTGCACATTGCCGATATCCTTGCCCCGGGCAATCACCGAAGCCCCAAGGGCCGATGCCTGTCCCGCAGTCCAGCGAACCTCATATTTGCCGAGCATTACAGGGGCGTTTTCAGCGAGGTAGGAGAGCGATACAGCCTGTTCCTCACCCTTGACCTTGATGATGACCACCCGTTCCATGGGTTCGATATCGGTGGGCAGTACGCCGTCAAACAGGAACGGCCGGAACGCTTCATCATAATTCACATAAGGGTTGGCGCCAAAATTACGGCGGACACCCGGGTCGGGTTGAAGAACCTGACCGTCGGGATAGGTTTCCTCAAACAGATCAAGGCTCATGATGCGGCTCGGGACAAGTTCGAGCAACTCCCCTGAACGTTCCCCGACAATACCCTCGCCGGTGAACTGCTGCCACCAGGTCCAGCTTGTCCGGTCATACATGATCAGATTGGATTTCGACAATTTTCCGGAAGTACCGAATTCCACTGCCTCGCCGTCAAATTCGCGGCCAAACACCAGGGTCGTGTTGCACAAGGGGCAGTAGGTTACAGCGATTGCCTTGCCGCCCACGGTGTCGTTCACGATCTCGTGCCACATTAAAAGCCGTAACGGGTAGGCGCGGGCGTCCCCGTCGATTTCAACCGAGGCCACCGGTTCGATGCCGGGGATTGTCGTTTCCTGGGCAATGGGCAGGAATACGGGATTGTCGATGGAGGGGATTTGATCGCGCCCCAGAACATTGCCCACATCGCCAAACGGGATGACGGCCATTGAAAAATCAGTCTGCCATTGCTCATTGACCCAGCGCCGCGGGGGTTCCTGTTCAGTCAGTAATTGAGCAAAAGCGGTTTGAATGCCGCTGGTTGCAACGACCACCGACAACGCAAGTGTCAGTAAGGTTCGGGTGCGCATCTATATTCCTCCATTTTGGGTTCCTGCCAAGGTTTTGCCGGGTTTGGTAAAGTGTTGCAAGTCAACTATACTCAACGATTTGCGAGAACGTTTGAACTTGCCCCGATCACCCCCGCCAGACCCGGAGTTGTATCCAGCCCGGCGATTTGCGGGCGCCGATACCAGCCCAGGCGGGAAACCTCGCTGGAACCGCGCACCCGGCCACCGGCAAACCGGGCGGTAAAAACGCTTAAATGCATCTTTTTTGAGCCGGCCCCGACCACAAGCCGGTCAACGAACACCGCATCGGTGACCACAAGGCCGGTCTCCTCGCAAAGTTCTCGAATTGCGGCTTCCCGTGGGGTCTCAGCCTCCTCCAGCCGGCCACCGGGCAGGGTCCAGAACCCTTCATATGGGGGTATGGCCCGCTGGATCAGCAGAACGCGGTCATCGTCCCAGACGGCAATGCTGGCGGCAGACACTGGCATGGCCCCACGGTGCAAAAAACCGCCGCTGATTGCAAACCGGGCCGGTCCGGTTCAAGGTTTTGCCCAGGTCCAAAAAACGTTCGGGGATTGCTGCCATGTGTGGCCGCTACGCCTTTACATTGCCAAAAGAAGCCATGCGCGGGTTGTTTGCGCTGCTAAACCCCCTCGATTATCCCCCCCGCTATAATATTGCGCCCACCCAGCCTGTGATCGCCATCTGGCAGACCCCAAAAGGGCGCGAGGCGGCGCTGGTGCGCTGGGGGCTGGTGCCGGCCTGGGTCAAGGATCCGCAAGCCTTTCCGCTCATCATCAATGCACGCATTGAAACCATTCGCACAAAGCCCGCTTTTCGTTCCGCCATACGCCACCAGCGCTGCATTGTGCCCGCATCGGGATATTTTGAATGGATTCGCGCTCCCGACGGCGGCAAGCAACCCTGGTACATTTCGATGCAGAATGGCGAGCCCATGGCCTTTGCCGGGATATATGCCACCTGGGAGGGCCCGGACGGCGAAGAAATCGACACCATGGCAATCCTCACCCAGCAGGCGAGCGGGGCACTGGCCAAAATTCACCACCGCGCGCCGGTTGCCCTGACCCCGGCCCAGATTGATAGCTGGCTGGATGTCCGGTCGGTGGGTGCCGACGAGGCGCTCACGCTGGCGTTACCCCTGGACGGTCTGGGCGTGACGGGGTTTCCGGTTTCAAAGCGGGTGAATTCGGCTCGCAACGAGGGCGCGGAACTGATCGAGCGGATCGAACTGACCGGACCGAACTAGCGTTCAGCGCGCCAAATCAAGAGGGCAGTGCGAACCTCCAAAGGCAAAAGAACGCATTCGCTCACAATTTATACATGCCAGGCTGACAACGAGGACGGAGCGCCGCTTATGCGGCGCCCTCGCGGAGGCCCGCCGAAGGCGGAATAGCCGTGAGCGAAAACACAAAGCGCTATGTGAATCTCCAAAGGCAAAAGAACTCAAACGCTCACATTTTATACATGCCAGGCTGACAACGAGGACGGAGCGGCCCTTCAGGCCGCCCCCGCGCGGGCGAGGTGCGAACCCCTTTGTGAGCAGCCGCCATTAAAGAACCCGCACGTCGTATGGCCAGCATGTGTAACAGCGCGGTTTTAGCGCGTCGTGACACATGCGGTGCGGCCCGTGAGACAAAAAAGAGCCCGTGAGCGAAAACAAAAGGAAAGTGAGGAACTCCAAAGGCAAAAGAACGCATTCGCTCAC
>JAADFY010000010.1 GCA_013152625.1 Alphaproteobacteria bacterium | reverse complement strand
AAAAGAGCCGCCATTAAAGAACCCGCACGTCGTAGCCCGTCCGGCGCGAGGACAGGAAAAGCCCAGCATGTGTAACAGCGCGGCATTAGCGCGTCGTGACACATGCGGTACGGCCCGTGAGACAAAAAAAAGAGCCGCCATTAAAGAACCCGCACGTCGTAGCCCGTCCGGCGCGAGGACAGGAAAAGCCCAGCATGTGTAACAGCGCGGTATTAGCGCGTCGTGACACATGCGGTACGGCCCGTGAGACAAAAAAGAGCCCCGTGAGAGAAAAACCTTAAGTTGCAAAAAAAGACCGGGCCATAAATGACCCGGCCTGAAAAAATGCGTTAAAACCTGGCTACTCGGCCGGCGCCGCCTCTGGAGCGATGCCCACATCGTGGCCGGTATTGTATTTGTCGAGGTTGGCTTCGAACTCGTGCAGCCGTTTCCAGATCGAACGCAACTCGGTCAGTGTCGTCCAGTTGTCCAAAATGATCGAGAACGACCCATCCACCCGGCCATAGGCATTGGTGACCTGGAACAACAGCCCCACCGACACGGCGCCGGTAAACATGGCCGGTCCGATCATCAAAAGCGGTGTCAGCGCGGTAATCTGCCCGTACATGTTCGACCAGAGATCGAAATATCCGTAATGCAGATAAAGGCGGAAATAGTTGAACCGCAAGCCGGTGAACAGTTGGAACAGGTTTTCCGGCTGGGCGTGGTTGAACTTGTCGTCTTCGCCCAGCACCAGTTCTTTGCGGAAGGCCGCCTCGACCTTCTGGTTGTTATACTCAAGGCCGGGCAGAAAATACCCCACGAACCACGAAATTGTCATGCCGCCCACGGTGACGATCAAGGCCGCCCAGACCAGCGAGCCGGGAATGTCGCGAATAATGGGCAAATCCACATCGCCGCTTAACGTCCACAGAATTGGCAGGAACGCGATCAGCGTGAGCACAGCCCGCAGTACCTGCAACCCAAGGCTTTCAACGATCCGGGCAAACCGGTTGGCATCTTCCTGAATACGCTGGGAGGCGCCTTCGATTTCCTGCTCGACGTTACGCCAGCGCGGAATGTAATCCTCGGTAATCGCCTGGCGCCAGCGAAAGCCATAGTGGCGCACCAGAAAACTGCCCGCCGTACCGGTCAGAACCACCGGCAGCGCAATCCACATGAAAGTGCGCGGCAGGGGCAGGGGAATGACATAAAAGAACGTCCCCCACTCGAACCTCATGGCAAAAATGGAATCCCAGAACTCTGCCACATCCCGCTCGGCGGCGTTTTGCAGAAGGTCATAAAAATCCCGGTACCACGTGTTGAGCAGCACCGACATTTCCACCTGGGTCCAGATCACCAGGAACAGGGCAAAACCACCGCCCCAGGCCCATATCGTCCATTTCCTGTTTTGAAAATATGCCTTGATCATTTCAAGCACCTTGTACCGGTCCAACCGGCTCTGCTGATGGCAAATTCGGTTCAAACACCGAGAGTTCACTATAGCGCAGGTTTTGTCACCCCGGTCTCATTATTGTGTGTTCAACCGGGATGCGCCTGTTTGATGCAAAAACGGGGCCGCCCCCAAGGCCGCCCCGTACAGAATCACAGAATAACCGGCGCTTATCTGGAGTAAAATTCCACCACCAGATTGGGCTCCATGCGTACCGGATAGGGCACGTCGGAAAGGGCGGGCACGCGCACATAATGGGCCACCATCCGTGAATGGTCGGCATCCACATACTCGGGCACATCGCGCTCGGGCAGTTGGTTGGCCTCCAGCACACAAATGAGCTGTTTCGATTTCTCGCGCACTTCGATCACGTCCCCGGCCTCGCACCGGTACGAGGGAATATTGACCCGCTTGCCATTCACCAGCACATGTCCATGATTGACGAACTGGCGGGCGGCAAAAACCGTCGGCACGAACTTGGCCCGGTAAACGATGGCATCAAGACGGCTTTCAAGAAGACCAATCAGCTTTTCGCCCGTATCCCCGCGCTGCCGCGTGGCTTCGCGATAAATGCCCTTGAACTGCTTTTCGGTGATCGAGCCGTAATAACCTTTGAGTTTCTGCTTGGCCCGCAACTGCAATCCATAATCGGATATTTTGCTTTTGCGCCGCTGGCCGTGCTGGCCGGGGCCATATTCGCGCCGGTTGAACGGGCTTTTCGGCCGTCCCCAGATATTCTCGCCCAAGCGGCGATCGATCTTGTGCTTTGCACTGATACGTTTTGTCATCGCGTGTCCTTTTGCTGCGAAATCAAAGACAAACGCGCCCTCCTCTGCCCGGCAGTTGGCCGAACCGACAGACCGGTGCGAAAAACGCCTGTGTCCGGGTAAAACCGGACGAAAGGCAAACCGACGGTCTCGGGTGCTCGCCGCAGAGAAAAATATCCCCTTCGGCTGGCGCGATGTCTAGGGCGGTGGGGGCCCGAAGTCAATACTTGGGCACCGGTTGGCCCCCGGTTACCCGCTTTTGTGAAAGACGAACATTTTTCCCCGAGCCGCTTGACAATCTGCACTGGTGCACTACATAACTAGCACACTATGTTTCATGGCCTGCATTTCTGCAAGAAGGCCCAACCCGGACCGCACATGACAAGCTGGCAAAATACGAACTGGAACAATACCCAACCGATTTTTATCCAGATCAGGCAGCGCCTGATCGCCCGTATTCTGGCTGACGAAATCAAGGAGGGTGATGCAATTCCTTCGGTACGGCAGGCGGCCACCGACCTTTCGGTAAACCCGCTAACGGTCACCAGAGCCTATCAGTCCCTGGTCGATCTTGGCATCGTCGAAAAGCGCCGGGGGCTGGGCATGTTCGTAAAGCCGGGGGCCAGCGCAACGCTGCTTGCCCATGAACGAGAAGAATTTCTGGCCAACGACTGGCCGCCCGTTGCCGCCCGCATCAAGGCGCTCGATCTCGATATCAACGACCTTATTAGAACTGGGAAACAAAAATGACCGCACCAATTGTTCATGCAACCGGCCTGGTCAAGAATTTTGGCCGGACCCGGGTTCTGCACGGGCTCGATTTTACCATCCAACCCGGCCGGATTTGCGGGTTGGTGGGCCATAACGGCGCCGGCAAGACCACAGCGCTTAACGCCTTGTTGGGTTTAACCCGCGCGGAAGGTTCGCTTCAGGTTCTCGGCCTTGATCCCTACGCCAACCGGGCCCGGCTGATGAACGACGTGGCCTTTATTTCCGACGTCGCCTCATTGCCCCGATTTTTGCGGGTGCGCGAACTGTTCGATCTTGTCGAGGGCATTCACCCTCGTTTTTCAAGGAGCAAGGCAAATGTATTCCTCCAGGGAACCGATATACGTCCTGACGCTAAGATTAAAATTCTATCGAAGGGGATGGTCGCTCAACTTCACCTGGCGCTGGTCATGGCTATCGATGCCCGCCTTCTCGTTCTCGACGAGCCCACCCTCGGCCTCGACATCACCTACCGCAAACGTTTTTACCGCCGTTTGATCGAAGACTACATGTCCGATGAGCGCACCATCATCATTACCACCCATCAGGTCGATGAAATCGAGTTTTTGCTCACCGACATCATGTTTATCCGCGATGGGCATCTGGTACTGGATTTGCCCACCGATGAAATCGCCCCCCGTTTTGCCCAGCTCGGCGTTGCCAGCGGCAACACCGAGGCGGCCACAGCCCTTGGCCCGATTTATGCCGACACCCATTTTGGCCAGCCGGTCATGATTTTCGATGGCGCCGACAGCACAAAACTCGAGGCCCTGGGCACCGTTTCCATCCCCTCGATTTCAGACCTGTTTGTTGCCCTCATGCAGCGCAAAACCCTTAACGCCGGAGACGATCAATGAGCGCCTACATTTCCCTGATACGGCGCGAGTATATCGAACACCGTATCGCTTTTCTTATTGTACCCGGCATCATAATTGTCGCCGCCCTGGCCCTGATTACCTATGGCTTTTTCGCCAACGACCTGAGCCTGCAACCCGGCGAGACCATCCCGGCCAACATTTACATATTCGACACCGTCTTTCTCGCCGCCTTCGGAATGTGGACGGCCTATTTGCTCATCGTGCTCACCTTTTATATCGCCGACGCCTTTAATGCCGACCGGCGCAACAACGCATTGCTGTTCTGGAAGTCCATGCCCCAGAGTGATCTGAAAGTACTGGGGGCAAAAATTGGAGCCGCCGCCACCATATTTCCCGCCCTTGTCGCCGCCTGGGCCGTTGTGACCGGCATCGCCGCCTATTTTGTCGCCCTGGCCTTTTCCGCCCGGCTCGGCCTGGCCATCACCCCCGACTTTGCCTCCGTACTCTCCTCCTGGGCCCAGATCTCCCTGGCCGGCATCGTCTACATGGTCCTGACATTGGCCTGGTACGCACCGTTTTTCGCCTGGGTGGGGTTGCTGGGCACCGTCGTCGGGCGCTGGGCCATTCCCCTCTCGGTACTTGTGCCCGCCCTGGTGGTGCTGGCCGAAGCCGCTGCCACACTGGGCGGCACACGGGGCACAATGACCATTTCAAAATTCCTCGAATGGCGGTTTGCCGGCCTGCTCGATGAAAAGGTGGTCATCGATCAGGTCACCGCGCTTCAGCCCGCCTCAGCTGCCGACCTGATTGGCGGCACGCTCGCTTCAATCGACGTGCCCAACCTGCTG
Organism: Alphaproteobacteria bacterium; assembly: GCA_013152625.1. Lineage (GTDB taxonomy): Bacteria > Pseudomonadota > Alphaproteobacteria > Rhizobiales > Devosiaceae > JAADFY01. Next base: position 5,716 of record JAADFY010000010.1, on the reverse strand, counting down.
ATCGGCCTGGTGATCGGTGCGATTTTGGTCTGGCTGGCCTCCGAATACCGTCGCCGCATCACCATCGCCTGACCGGATATGGCTATTTCAGGTCTTCGTCTCGCCTGTGATGCCCCGCCAGCGAGGCAATGGCACCACGCAATGTGCGCACCTGCTGGGCATTGAACCCCGCCCCGTGGATCATGGTCTTGATCGCTAAAACCATGGAGCAGCGTTTGTCCGGAGAGACAAAAAACCCAGACCCGTCAAGGGCCTTGACCAGATGTTCGCTTAAAGCGTTCACTTGGCCCCCGGTAGCCGCAGGTGCGTCCGGCCCGGCAAACGGCAATGGCCCGTCCGGCGCCGCCCGCCGCCATTCATAAGCGATCACCAGCACCGCCTGGGCAATATTGAGCGAGGCAAAGGCGGGCTCTATCGGCAGGGTGACAATCGCTGTCGCCAGCGCAACCTCGTCATTGTTGAGCCCCCAGCGCTCCCGCCCGAACAGGAACCCCACGCCGTTGCCCTTCGAAATTTCGGCCCGGGCCTGCCCCGCCGCCTCATCCGGGCCGATCACAGGTATGAACATGTCCCGGGGCCGGGCTGTGGTGGCAAAGACCACATGCAGGTCGGCAACCGCCGCCTCGGCGCTCTCAAAAATCTTCGCACCCTCGATCACCACCTTTGCCCGGGCCGCCGTGGCAACCGCCTTCTCGCTCGGCCAGCCGTCTCTGGGGTTGACGATCCGCAGGTCCCACAACCCGAAATTGGACATGGCCCGGGCCACCATGCCGATGTTTTCCCCCAGTTGCGGCTCGCACAATATGACAGCCGGGGCCCGCTTGAATTCAAACTCATTCCGCCGGTCCGTACCCGCCATGCCAAACGTTCCCTTTTTGCCGTCAACTGATTTTGCCAAAAACTAACCGGTCCCAAAAACTACCCGGTCATTTGTCCCCCATCAACCGGGCGAAGATCAAAAAATCCGGCACGAACCGCAATGAAATTCAGTTCCGCCGGTCGCAGTCCGGCAAGTGCGGCAAGTGCGGCAAGTGCTGCAGGAATTCTTTCATGAAGCGCAATAACGCCTGCACTTTTGCGGTCCGGTGCATATCAACGTGGGTGACCAGCCACAGGCGAAAGCCCCATTCCGGTTTCGGCGCCATCATCTCCACCAGATCGGGGTTGGAGTTGCCGGACCACTCGGTCAAAAATCCGATCCCGGCCCCCGCGTGAATGGCATCCTCGATCGAGCGCATCTGCGAGGCGCGGTAATATATCGCCTCCGGCGGAACGTTGCGTTTGAACCAGTCGTAAAATCCGACCACGGGGATATCGACATCGCTGGAAACAAACCGGTGCGCACCGTAGTTGCCGTTCTCCAGCATCCCGAATTTGGCGACGTAATCCTTGTGTGCAAACAGCGTGGTCGGGATCGTCACCAACTTCTGAACCACATTGTCCGGCTCCTGGGGGCGGCTACCGGCCCGTATCGCCAGATGGGCCTCCCCGTATTCCAGCCTCAGCCTGCGCTCGTCGGCGACCAGGGTAACCCTGACCTCCGGGTACCGCGCCTGAAACCGGACAAAAAGCGGCGTGAGTCGGGGCGACAGCCCGCTTATCGTGGTGATGATCAGGTCGCCGCTGACCGTCTCGCTGCGCCCACGCAGCCGTCCGGCAAGCTGGGTAAGCTGATCTTCGGTGGCGGCGGCCACCCGCATCAGCTCCTGCCCGGCTTCGGTGGCGGTATAGCCGCGGGCATGGCGATAAAACAGCCTGGCGCCAAGGCGCGCCTCCAGCGTGTCGATATGCCGGATCACCGTGGCGTGGTGCACGCCAAGGAACTTGGCAGCCGCGCTTAAGGTTCCCAGCCGCGCCACATGATAGGCGGTGTGAACCTCGTTCCAGTTATCAAGATGGACGCTCTGTTCACTCATGCACAGAACCTGTGCATATTTCCCTCTTATGTTCAATGACGAATTGCACCATCTTGTCTCCAGCCAATCAGTTTCAGAGCGGAGAGCAAAATGCCCAATAATTTGAAATCAAATCCCTGGGCCGCAAAGACGGCCCGGCTTTGCCCCCGTCACCGGCGTCACCCGCGTGTCGGCAACCGGCCTTAACGCCGGCAATTTCCACCGACGGACAACAAACAAAGAGAACAACCAAAGAGAAATATCATGAGCAGCAATTTGAAAAAATACGGTTTTCTGGCCCTTAAAATCCTTGCAGCGGCGGCCTTTCTTGCCGCCGGGTCCGCCAAGCTGGTTGGGGCCGAATTCATGGTCACCTTGTATGAAACCCTGGGTGTCGGCCAGTGGTTTCGTTATGTGACCGGCGCGATCGAGGTCATCGGCGCGGTTTTATTGTTCGTCCCCGGCAGACAGGGGTTCGGTGCCGGCCTTTTGATGGTCACCATGATCGGAGCCATGCTGTCGCACGTCTTCATCCTCGGGGTCGATACCATGCCACCCTCGGTGGTTTTATTCATCATAACCGCCATCATCACGTACACCCATCGCGACCAGTTGCCGATTGTCGGTAAATCCGTCAGCGCCTGACAATCAAATACCGGCATCACCCGGCCCGCCCGGGTGGTGCCACCATTTCTCCGTTCCTCCGTGCCCTAGCGGCGCCATCTGGTCTTGCCCCGAACAACCCCGTAGACTTGGGTTCGAAATTCAAAAAACGGGGTAAGGGGTAACATGGCCGAACCGTCCGCCTTTCCCGTTTCCGGTACGTGCGCCTGTGCCGGGGTTTCGATGACCCTTGCCGCACCCCCCCGGTCGATGCTGCTGTGCGCCTGCCTCGACTGCCAGCAGGCCACCGGCGCCGGCCACGCCGCTCTTGCGCTCATGGCGCTTGTCGATGTTGCGGTAACAGGCCAGACCGGCTCCTGGGCGGTAACCGCCGCCTCCGGCGCTCAGACCACCCGCTATTTCTGTTCGCGCTGCGGTACGCCGGTTTTCGGTAAATCCAGCCGCGCCGGCGCTCATATGCTTGTTGCTGCAGGATTTTTTGTCGGCCACTCCAACTGGTTCCGGCCCGCAGCACTCATATTTGCCCGGTCCATGTTGGACTGGGACAAAATTGACGATAAGCTACCCCGCTACGAGACCTATAAAACGTAGTTCAAAGCGGTTTCGGGGGGAGGCCAGTCATGCACTCGAGCGGACATTGCCATTGCGGCGCCGTCAGTTTTACCGTTAAGGGCGAACCGGCGAGAATGGCCCAATGCCATTGCAACGCCTGCCGCCGCACCACCGGGACCGGCCACAACGTGCAGGCCTTTTTTCCCCGCGATCTTGTCACCATCACCGGGGAAACCAAAAGCTACGAAAGCACTGCCGACAGCGGCTCCACCCGGCGCCGCCATTTTTGTCCAACCTGTGGTTCGCGGCTGTTTTCCGACAATTCCCGTAACCCCGGCATGATCGGCATCGCGGTTGGTTCGTTTGACGATTCAAGCTGGTTTAGCCCCCAGGCCATCGTCTATTCCGCCGAACGCCCGGTCTGGGATTTTGTCGATCCCGATGTGGAAATGAAGTAGGCCCGCCATGAGCGAAATGGAGGCCGGCACCGAGCGCTTGCGGGCCCTTTTGGGCCACGATCCGAACATTTCAGAAAAAAAGATGTTCGGCGGCGTTGCCTTCATGCTCAACGGCAACATGTTGTGCGGCTACACCAACAAGGGCAAACTCATGGTCCGGGTCGGCAAGGAACTCGAGGCCGAAGCGCGAAAACTGCCCGGCGCCCATGATATGGATTTTACCGGCAGGAAGATGGGCGGCATGCTTTTTGTCGACGAGACAGCGCTTTCAACCGACAGGGCCCTGGCCGAATGGATTGCCCTGGCCACCCGTTTTGTCGGCGCCCTTCCGGCCAAATAGCCCCCGGCATGACCAAACCGAAATTAAGCATAGCCCCAGCGACACAAAAAGACCGGTCGGCGATTCTGGTGATCGTCACCGCCGCCATCCGGGCCGGCGACACCTACCCCTATGACCCGAACAGCACACCGGGCCAGATCGAAGCCCTTTGGTTTGCCCCCTCCCATCGCGTTTACGTCGCCACCGGGCCGGGGGAGCAGGTTTTAGGCACCTTTTACATCCGCCCCAACCAGCCCGGCCTCGGCGATCATGTGTGCAATGCGGGTTTTATCGTTGCCAATAGCGCCGCCGGCGGCGGCATTGGCACGGCCATGGGCGAATTTTCTTTAAGCGAGGCCAAACGGCTGGGCTTTTCGGCCATGCAGTTTAATCTTGTGGTAAAATCAAACAAGGCGTCCCTGCGAATCTGGGACAAACTCGGTTTTGTCACCATTGGCACCATTCCCGCCGCCTTTCGTCACCCCCGGCTCGGTCCCACCGATGCCGATATCCTTCATCGGCCCCTTTAGGCAAATCAAAACAGGTCTCCCCAAATGTCCGATACCGACACCAGCGCCATATTTGACCAAAGCCATGCCGCCGCCCGCGAGAAGCAGTTTGCCAAACTGGCACCGATCCGCGAGGCGCTGCATTTGCTCATGCGGATGGTATTTGCCGAATTGCCGGCAAAAGCGCGGGTGCTCTGTGTTGGTGTCGGCACGGGAGCGGAACTCGTTTATCTCGCCAATGCCTTTCCCAAAATGGTGTTCACTCTGGTCGACCCCTCCGCCCCCATGCTCGACATTTGCCGCCAGCGGGCCAAAGAGCGCAAAATCGAGGATCGCTGCACCTTCCATGAGGGTTATCTGGACACCCTGGCTGGCAATGAAACATTCGATGCCGCTACAGCCCTCATGGTGTCGCAGTTTTTTGCCGATCCGGCAGATCGCAGCCGGTTTTTCGCCGCCATTGCCGCCCGCCTCCGCCCAAAGGGAATTCTGGTCAGTTCCGATCTGGCCGCCGACCAGTCCCTGCCCACATTTCAGGGCCTGAACGAGGTATGGATCCGGACGCTGACCCACACCGGCGTTCCCGCCAGACAGGCAAAAACAATGGGGTCTGACGTTGCCCTGGCTGCCCCCGATCAGGTGGCAAAAATCATTGCCTCCGGGGGCTTCGACCAGCCCGTTCTGTTTCTTCAAACCGCCCTGATACACGCCTGGTACGCCGTCAAAGCCTGACGGCGGAGTGGGCGGATGCAACAAAACCAGCACGCCAGTAAAAGCGCCACACCCTGTAACCGTTTGCGCGCGTCCCCCTTGATGATATAGGGGCGCCAGCCCCGGGCGTTCATTTGTGCCCCAAACGGAGAAGTTGAAAAAAATGTCCAAAATCAAGGTTGCCAACCCGGTTGTCGAACTCGACGGCGATGAAATGACCCGTATCATCTGGCAGGCGATCAAGGACAAGCTGATCAATCCCTACCTCGACATTGATCTGCACTATTTCGACCTTGGGATCGAAAGCCGCGACGAAACCGACGACCAGATCACCGTCGATGCCGCCAATGCCATCAAAAAACACGGGGTCGGTGTCAAATGCGCCACCATCACCCCCGATGAGGCAAGGGTCGAGGAGTTCGGCTTGAAAAGAATGTACCGTTCCCCCAACGGCACCATTCGCAACATTTTAGGCGGGGTGATTTTCCGCGAGCCAATCATTTGCGAGAACGTGCCCCGGTTGGTGCCCGGCTGGACCCGCCCCATCATTATCGGTCGCCACGCCTATGGCGATCAGTACCGGGCCACCGATTTTCTGTTTCCCACCGGGGGCACCCTCACCCTGAAATTCGTCGGCGACGATGGCGA
>JAADFY010000009.1 GCA_013152625.1 Alphaproteobacteria bacterium | reverse complement strand
CGTCCTCGTAAGTTCTTTAATGGCGGCTACTCGCATAAAGGCTCGCACCTCGCCGTGCCTGGCATGTATAAATGGCCAACTCCGAGTGCTTTTGCCTTTGGAGGTTCACACTTCCTCCTTCCCTCTTGTCCCCCTCCTCTTTCCTCGCTCCTTGGCGGGGAGGGGTCAGGGATGGGGGTCGTCTTTTTGTCTTACACCGGCACGCCGCTTAATTGCCGGGCCCGAGCCGCCAACCGGCCCCGGATGACAATATAAATGACCCCGCACGCCACACTGTAGGCGCTGTAATAAATAGCCTGAATGTCCAGTTCCACGCCCAGATCAAGCAGCACCCCGGCCAGACCCGGCCCCACCGCCGAGGCAAACACCATTCCCGAAGTCACCAGAGCCCGGATGGCGCCTAAATGGGTGGTGCCGTAAAGTTCGGCCCACACCGCCCCCAGAACCGGCGCCGACATGCCCATGGACATGCCCAGGAGGCCAAGCAGCAAAACAATGGCAGTCACGCCGCCAAGGCTGGCCACCACCATGGAAGACAAAAGCAGGGGCAATAGGATGACCCACAAAAGGCGCCAGGCACCGATCCGGTCGATGAGCATGCCGGTAAACAGCGACGTCGCGACCGCGGTTGCCGCAAAAACCGGATAAAGGGCGGTGAACACGGTCAGATCCCACCCTTTGAGCGCGATCAGGCTGGCCTGGTGAAATACATAAAGCGTGCCAATTGCAGGCGAGGCCAGCATCCCCGGAATAATGAGATAAAACAGCGGATCGCGCAGGACCTGCCTCCGGGTCCAGCTGGCCCCGGTCAGATTTTTTTCAGCCCCCCCGTCCGGGTTAATCTCGCCCCGCGCCTTTGCCTTTCGTCCGTCTGGCGGGTTGGCCAGCAACAAGGCGATCAGCGGAACCATGCCCAGCACCAGCAGCAAAGCCGTTCCCGCCCAGACCTGCCGCCAGCCCACCGTGGCAATGGCCAGCGTAACCGCGAGGGGCAGAAAAGCCTGCCCCGTTGGCAGACCGAGCTGAGAGATGGCCAGGGCCCGGCCGCGATAGCGGTTAAACCAGCGCGACATGGTCGTCAGGGCCACATGAGACAACATGCCCTGACCGAAAAACCGCAACCCGAACAGGGCAAGCCCGAGAATGGCCACATGACCGACCACGCTCATGAGCAGCGCCATTGACGCCAGGCCGACAATGCACCAAAGCGCCAGCGTTCGTGCCGCCCACCGGTCGGCAAGCACCCCCGCCCAGACAAGGACCACCGAACTGGCCAGTGTCGCTATGGTATAGAGCGCACCGAACTGACCGTCAGAAAGGTTGAATGCTTCGCGCAGGACGGTGTTGAACTGGGCGATGAAAATGGTTTGCCCGGCCATGGTGGAAAAGATCATGACATAGCCGGCGCCGATCCAGTTGACCTGGCGGGCGGTTAGCTGGCTAAGGGGCGGAGAGGGCGAAAGAAGCGACATCTAGAGCGTTTTCAGGATAAGTGGATCCGGTTATCCGGTTCGAAAACGCGACAGTACAACAACTTAGTGCACGTTCAATGATTCAGATTAAAATGAACGTGCTCTAAGCGGGCGGTTTATACCTGTTCCCCGCAGACGCCAAGCAACCATCGGTTCGCCGGGCGGTAACAATCCCGGATTTGCAAGCGCCACCGGGCACCGACGCCCAGCCTGATCCGGTCACGAAAAAAGGCCCCGCAAATGCGAGGCCTTTTGAAAACTGTCAGGTGGTGATGTTTGGCCTAGAAATACCAGTTCAGCGAAGCGCCAAGGCTGCTGGCTGTAAAAGCGCTGTTCAGGCCCTGCCAGTATTTATACTCCAGGTCGAGGGTCATATTGTCCGACACAACGAATTCAGCGCCGAGCCCAACAGTCGCGTACTGACCGCCCCCATCAAATATTACACCGCCAAGCCCGGCATAAATGAGTGCTCCGTCACTAACCAACACCCCGGCCCGTACTTCGCCGCCCAATTGAGAAGTCGCCCCGAAAAACCCTGTTATAGGCACGACACCTCCGACCCAGACCTCGCCGCCGATCAAAAAATCACCATTGGTAACATTGGCACCAATTATTACATCGACAAACCCGGCATCAACCGGTCCTGGTACAAACGAGCCAACACTGGCACCAATGCCGACATAAACGCCGTTCCAGTCAAAATCGGAGGAATAGGCCTCGGGCTGGTCGCCCAGAATTTCCGCCGATATGGCAGACCCGCCAGCCAGCACACCGACTACGGTTCCCAACAACAACGTCCGGACGATTCTCATGATTCTCTCCCAGCCAATTCCAACGAAGCCAAATATCAGCTGTTTGGTTAACAGCGTTTAACCCATCCAGCAAGATTGTTCGGCCCCTGTTTGGCACCGGGCCCGCACTTGCTTGACCATAGTTGCAGATTTACAATCAGGCTGCCTGCCAGCCCCATTGATTTCCCCAATGGAAATTCGCCCGACCCTTACGGAAAAAGGCCCCGCAAATGCAGGGCCTTTTGAAAACTGTTTGTCGGCAAAGGCTGGCTTAGAAATACCAGTTCAGTGATGCGCCAAGAGACTGGCCGCCAATGGGGAAATTCAACGATTCCCAGTACTTGTACTCCAGATCAAGCGTCAAATTCTCGCCAACCACAAATTCCGCACCGATTCCGATTGTCGCGCTTTGAACTCCAGAATCTGTAACGGACGCGCCAAGGCCGGTATAAATGAGCACATTGTCATCGACCAGAACACCCACACGAGCCTCGGCTCCTATTTGGGCTCCAGTGATAAATCCGTCAAAATCATAGGCGCCAACCCAGCCCTCAACGCCAAACAGCAAATTGCCACTGGTTACGTTGGCACCGAGTATCAGATCGATGGCGGCGGCTGTCACTCCAGGCCCAAGACCCGTTACAACGCCGGCGGTCGCGCCCAAACCGACATAAACCCCATCCCAGTCAAAATCGGATGAATAGGCCTGGGCCGGAGCCACGGGCGGATTGCCAAGAATTTCTGCCGATATGGCCGACCCGCCAATCAGAACACCAACAACGCTACCCACTAAGATATTTCGAATGCTTTTCATCGCAAACCCCTGCTCAAGTACACAAAATCTGACCCCCGCTCGTGAATAACGCGGGCAATGTGTTCCCGGCAAGGCAGGTTGTCGGCGAATATCGATGGCGCCGCACTTGCGTTTTCAAGGTTGCCAAACTGCCACATGGAAAGCTGTTTTGGAAAGCCGTTTTGGGGAGCTGTTACCGTGCGGCAACGCGCCGCGTAAAATGGCTAACCAACGCTTAACAAATGGCGCGAAATAAGGTAAAGTAATCCTTAAGTGCTGGGATTGGTGTCTTTTTTGCGTGAGCAATGGGGTGCTGGCCGGCGCGCCGGGCCGGGTGCATTGCCAGAGTTGCTGGCAGGTATTTTCCGGCGTTTGCTATGTGGGGTGAGCCGCTGGTTCTTTTTGGAGATTTCAAGTCTCCGGGGGGTGTGGTTCGCGGGGATCTTAAGGGCAACCATTGAAACATACGGGTTCATTGTTGCACGCCAGAGCAAGGGTTTCGTTGCAAGCCGGGGCGACAATTTCGCCGGCTGGCGCGTGTGCGCGGGCCTACCAGATGGTCACCCAGGTCGCCATTGCGCTCGGGCTGGGTGTCTTGCTGCTTGCGGCAAACCCTGCGGGTGCCCGTGCCCAGACCCTGACCCCCGCCTTGCTGGAAAAATATGTGGCCGCCGGCTTCAAGAGTACCGAACAACGGATCGAGTTTGCTGGCAAGGAACGGCTGTGTCTGGCCAAAGCCATTTACAATGAAGCGCGTGGCGAGCCTGAAAAGGGCCAGTGGGCCGTGGCCCAGGTCATTTTGAACCGGGTGGCCCATCGTGCCTATCCTTCAACCATTTGCGGCGTGGTGTATCAGAACGCTGAGAAATTCAACCGATGCCAGTTTTCCTTCGCCTGTGATGGCATTTCCGATGTGGGCGGAGTTGGCAACAAGCTGGTCCGCGAGGCATGGGTGAAATCAAACCTGATCGCTGCCTCGGCCTACAAGACCCAGGCATTGGGCGGCGATATGGGCGCGCTGCCGCCCTCGGTGCTGTTTTATCATGCCAAGCGCGTTTCGCCCTCCTGGGCCAGCGCCTTTACGGCCGTGGCTCAAATCGGCGAGCATGTGTTTTACGCCGGTCTGTAACCGCCCGGAACCGGTCCGGCTGGCATTTTCGGCACCAACGCCTTACTTTATGCGCAATCTTGACCGCTAACGGCAGGTGACGCCCCGTCCGGTCCCATGTTGCGTTACGGAGCCAGACGGCCCCGACCCGGAACGCGGTCCCGTGATCGGACCGCAATCAGACGTTTTGGGGTGCCTGAACAAAATGGTTGGTGTAGTACGCGCCGGGGGCGCGGGTTTGAAAGGAACTGGCATGCCCAAAATCGCCCTTGTGGATGATGACCGCAATATACTCACCTCGGTCGCCATGACCCTGGAAGCTGAAGGTTATTCGGTGGCAACTTATACCGATGGCGCCTCCGGTCTGGACGGATTGACCTCCGATTTGCCCGATCTGGCGATACTCGACATTAAAATGCCGCGCATGGATGGCATGGAGCTGCTGCGCCGTCTGCGGCAAAAATCCGACCTTCCGGTGATATTTCTTACTTCCCGGGATGATGAGATCGATGAGTTGTTCGGCTTGAAGATGGGGGCTGATGATTTCATCACCAAGCCGTTCTCCCAGCGGTTGCTGGTTGAACGGGTCAAGGCCATATTGCGCCGTTCGAATGCGCGCGAGGCGGTGGCCTCAAACGGTTCCGACCAGCCAGACGCCAAAACCGTTCTGGAGCGCGGATCGCTGGTCATGGACCAGGAACGCCACACCTGTACCTGGAACGGGGGTCGCGTGACCCTGACCGTTACCGAGTTTTTGATCCTGTTTGCATTGGCGCAGCGCCCCGGTGTTGTTAAAAGCCGCAATGCACTTATGGATGCTGCCTATGATGATCAGGTCTATGTGGATGATCGCACCATCGACAGTCACATCAAAAGGTTGCGCAAGAAATTCAAGGTCGTCGACGACAGTTTCGACATGATCGAGACCCTTTATGGCGTCGGCTACCGCTTCAGGGAGTAGCAACCGGTTTGGCCATTTCGGGCACTGAAGACGCCAACCATGGCGAACCGGCGCCAAAAAGAGGTGCCGGGGAGCCGGGCTTGAGCCCGGTGTCGGTCGCCCGGGCGCCACAGGAGCGGGCAGAACCGACCGGCCCCGCTACCGGGGCTGACAGAGCGAAATCGACGCAAAAGAACGCCGGACCGCTTGCCCGCTTTGCCGGCTCGATTGTTCAAACCCTTCGCCGGCTTTTGTCCGTGACAATATTTTCTTCTTTAACGCGCCGGATCGTTGTCCTGAATGTGGCCGCCCTGGCCGCTTTTCTTGCCGCCGTTTTGTATCTGAACGATTTTCGCGCCGGCATCATCGAAGCCCGGGTGCAAAGCCTGCGGGTTCAGGGTGAAATCATCGCCGGGGCCATTGCCGCCTCAGCCACCGCCGAGGCCGATACCATTACCGTGGATCCCGACCGTCTGGTTCAGCTTCAGGGCGACGGCATAAATTCGCAATTCAGTTTTATCGACCCCAGCCTGGAATTCCCCATCAATCCCGAGCGGGTGACACCGCTTTTGCGCTCTTTGATCATACCAACGCGCACCCGGGCTCGCATATATGATCGGGATGGATTGCTGATTTTAGACAGCGTCAATATTTTTGCCCGGGGTGAGGTTTTGCGTCAGCTCGCCAGTGAGCAGGTCGATGAGGTTCCCCTGCTGGTGGACTGGTGGAACAGGGCTTCGAGATGGCTGCGGGCCGGGGAGTATCCCTTGTATCAGGACTATTTCGGCGAAGAGGGCAAACGCTATCCCGAAGTGGGTTCCGCACTTGAGGGGTCCACCGGGTCTTTTGTGCGGGTCAATACCGAAGGCCGGCTGATCGTTTCAATCGCGGTGCCGATCCAGCGCCTGCGGGCCACAGTCGGCGCTTTGATGCTGTCCACCGAGCCAGGGGAAATCGATGCGGTGGTGGAGAACGAGCGCTGGAGCATTATCCGGATTTTTTCGGTGTTCGTCGCCATAACCTTTGTTTTATCGCTGCTTATGGCCGGCACAATCGCTGGCCCGGTGCGCCGTCTGTCTGCCGCGGCCAAGCGGGTGCAAATGTCCATGAACGGACGGGAGCAGATCCCCGATTTTACCGACCGGAGTGACGAAATCGGCGACCTGTCGGGTTCCGTCCGGGATATGACCAACGCGCTCTATAATCGTATCGAGGATATCGAGCGATTTGCCGCCGACGTCGCCCACGAGCTGAAAAACCCGCTCACCTCCCTGCGCAGCGCTGCGGAAACCCTGCCCCGGGCGAAAACCGTCGCCGATCACGATCGGCTGACTGCGATCATCCTGCACGATGTACGCCGGCTGGACCGGTTGATCTCGGATATTTCCAGCGCATCGCGGCTGGATGCGGAACTGGTGCGCGATGTTATGGTGGAGGTGGACATTTACCGTCTGCTTGAGGTCATTGTTGCCATTCAGGAGGAGATGGCGAGCCGGCGCGGCATAAAGCTGGTGCTTGGTCCACCGCCGCCCGGCGAAGATCCGTTGCTGATGACGGGCCATGACAGCCGTCTTGCCCAGGTGTTTAACAACCTGCTCGACAATGCCATTTCGTTTTCACCACCCGGTGGTACCGTTTCCATCGTGCCGCGCCGGAACGTTACGGGAATATGTGTGGAGATCACGGACGAGGGACCCGGTATTCGTGGCAACAGCGAAGAGATTTTCCGCCGCTTTTACACCGATCGCCCCGATTCGGAGGACTTTGGAAATCATTCCGGACTTGGATTGTCGATTTCACGGCAAATTATAGAGGCGCACAAGGGCACCATCGTTGCCCAGAACGGCCCTTCGGGGGTCGGGGCACGGTTTGTGGTCACCCTGCCCGCGACCGGCACCTGATCGCCGGATGGGGTTTTGACTAAATCCATAACACCCATGTCCATAACACCCATGTCCATAACACCTGCAACCATGACACCCGTTCTGGTCCATGGCACGGTAATCTCGTACGCTGGTATAGGCATTTTGATCACCGGGCCTTCGGGGGCCGGAAAATCCCTGCTTGCCCTTGAATTCATGTCCGGGGCCGGCGCCTATGGTCCGGCCCGGCTGGTGGCGGACGATCAGGTCAGCCTTGGCACAAAGGCCGACCAGTTGTGGGCCACGGCGCCCGCCGTGCTGGCGGGCCTGATTGAATTGCGGGGGCGCGGGATCGTAAAACGCGCCTTTCTGGACACAACCAGAATTGACCTGAACGTGGTTTTATCGCCCGATGTCGCCCGCTTGCCCGCCGAAGAGGAATTTGGCGCCCAGTGGCTCGGGATCGACCTCGCAGCCGCCCCGGTGGGAACCCGAAAGACCATGGATGTGGCACACCAGCGGCTGCTGGTGGACGAAGCGGTGGCGCAAATTGTGGGCCTAAACGAAAAAATCACTTGAAACAGCGCGCCGCCCGGTCAAAATCAATCTGTTCAGAAAAATGGGGTGGCATCGGCTGGCCCCGGATCGCTGCAGCCATAAAAAAGGTGGGCCTGAATGATCGGAATGGTGCTTGTAACCCATGGAGCGCTGGCGGTTGAATTCAAATCGGCGCTGGAGCATGTGGTTGGCCCCCAGTCCCAGTGCGAAACCGTGTCCATCGGACCCGACGATGATATGGAGGTGCGCCGCAATGACATTCTGGGGGCCATCGAGCGCGCCGACAACGGGCGCGGCGTTGTTATCCTGACCGACATGTTCGGCGGCACCCCCTCCAATCTGGCCATATCGGTCATGGAGGGGCGCGCGGTGGAAGTCATTGCCGGGGTGAATTTGCCCATGCTGATCAAACTGGCGCAAATGCGATCAGAGGCCGATGTCAAAAGCGCGGTGCGCGAGGCCCAGGAGGCGGGCCGCAAATACATCAATGTCGCCAACGATGTTTTAGGCAGGAACTGACGTTGGTGGATGACGGCGAACCGTCCGCCCCGATCTATGCCCAGCACCTGACCATTTGCAATCAGCGGGGTTTGCACGCCCGCGCCTCGGCCCGGTTTGTCCAGACCGCAGAATGTTTCGATGCTCAGATAACTGTTTCCCGGGACGGGGTCAGTGTTGGCGGAACCTCGATCATGGGGCTTATGATGCTGTCGGCGGGGCCGGGTTCGCGGGTGGTGGTTCAGGCCCATGGACGCCAGGCCCGTGAGGCGCTCGACGCCATCACCCGGCTGGTTGAAACCGGTTTTGGCGAAGATACCGATCAGGGTCAGGCCTTGAGCAATATCCCTGATAACAAGATATAAACATTTCTTTATATCCTTGATTGTATCCAGCCGCCGGCCCGGCTATAACCCGTAAAAATTCCAACCGTTGCCGGCTCCGGGGCCCGTTGGTTCGCGACCCCGGGGCGCCGCCCCTTAAAGGATTTTGACACATGTCCACTTCGTTCAGTGACTATGCTGTTCACGATATCGCGCTGGCCGATTTTGGCCGCAAGGAAATCGATATTGCCGAGATTGAAATGCCCGGCCTCATGGCGATCCGGCACGAGCACGCCAAAACCCAGCCCCTCAAGGGGGCCCGAATTGCGGGCTCGCTGCACATGACCATTCAAACCGCGGTTCTCATTGAAACCCTGGTTGCCCTTGGGGCCGAGGTGCGCTGGGCGTCGTGCAACATATATTCTACCCAGGACCACGCCGCCGCCGCCATTGCCGCCAGCGGCATTCCCGTTTTTGCCCACAAGGGGGAAACCCTTGAGGAATACTGGGATCTGGCCGACCGGATTTTTGACTGGGGAAATGGCGAGACCGCCAACCTCATACTCGACGATGGCGGTGATGCAACCATGCTGATCCTGCTCGGCGCGAAAGCCGAAACCGATCCTTTGGTTATCGCAAGCCCGAAAAACGAAGAAGAAGAAGCGTTTTTCGCCACCATCAAGGCCCGTCTGGCCCGGGAACCGGGCTACTATTCAAAGGTTCGCGCCGCGATAATGGGTGTTTCAGAGGAAACCACCACCGGTGTCCACCGCCTCTATCAGCTCCAGGAGCGCGGCGAACTGCCGTTCCCGGCCATCAATGTCAACGACAGCGTGACCAAATCGAAATTTGACAACAAATACGGGTGCCGGGAAAGCCTGGTGGACGCCATTCGCCGGGGCACCGATGTCATGATGGCGGGCAAAGTGGCTATTGTTGCCGGCTACGGGGATGTGGGCAAGGGGTGCGCCGCGTCCCTGAGCGGTGCCGGCGCCCGGGTGCTGGTCACCGAAGTTGACCCGATTTGTGCCCTTCAGGCTGCCATGGATGGCTATGAGGTGGTCACCCTGGACGACGATATCGAGCGGGCCGACATTCTGGTGACCGCCACCGGCAACAAGGATGTGGTCACCCTTGAACACATGCGGCGCCTTAAAGACATGGCCATTGTGTGCAATATCGGCCATTTCGACAATGAAATCGATGTGGGTTCCCTGCGCAATCTTAAATGGACCAATATCAAGCCCCAGGTTGATATGATCACCTTTGCCAACGACCGGCGCATGATCCTTTTGTCGCAAGGGCGCCTGGTCAATCTGGGCAACGCCACCGGACATCCCAGTTTTGTCATGAGCGCTTCGTTCGCCAATCAGACCCTGGCACAGATCGAACTGTTCACCCGCAATGACGCCTATGAGAACAAGGTCTACACGTTGCCCAAACACCTTGACGAAAAGGTCGCCGCACTGCATTTGGCCAAGCTGGGGGTCAAGCTGACCACCCTGTCCAAAGAACAGGCCGACTATATCGGTGTGACGCCGGAAGGCCCGTTCAAACCTGATCAGTACCGGTATTAGGGTTTTGACCCGGCACTGGATAATTTAATTAACGATTCAGAAAAATAAGGGCGCCGCAAGGCGTCCTTTTTCTTTTCAGCGACTGAATTATCCTTCTGCAAGATTCCCCGTTCGCCTATGTTGACCGTGATTCGCTCATTGCGTTGCGGCTTGTTGCGAAACACCTGTTCGAAAATGAGGGAAAACATGAGGCCGGGGGGCATTCGGGCAGCGTCTGGTTTGCTAGCGCTTGGCCTCGGGGCAAGCGTTAACGCCGCCAATGCCCAACCCCTGAGCACCATCCCTTTCGACCGAATGGCGGCCATGCCGCCGCTGGCGATTGCCCTGGGCGCCATTGCTTTTGCCCCATTGCCGCTCTGGTCGCTTACCGGGCCCGCAAGCGCGCCAGCCAGATACAGCTCGGCGCGGCCCGCCAGTTGCGCGAGTTGCGGGCGCATCTTGATGAGGCGGAAGCCGCTATTTCCGGATTGCCCGAACTGACCATGATCTGGCGGGATCAGGACCTCGAGCCCCTTGTTATCGGTCCAAAATCCATGCTGGGGATCGAGCGCCCCACAAAACCGGGCCAGACCACCACCACAGCCAGATTTGGAGACTGGCTGGAACCGGCCGCTGCCGTCCGGCTGACCGAAGCCGTTCGTGATCTTCGCGCCAATGCAAAGGAATTTGACTGGACCCTTGGCGGACGCAACGCCAAAACCTACCGACTGGCCGGACGGGTACGCAACAACGCCCATATCCTGCGTGTTTCGCCAGCGTCCAGCCCGGCAGCCCCTACCGCCCCGGAAGCGGACATCGATGGCGGATTGCAGTGTGCCCCGGATTTGAAAAGGTTGGTGGACGGGATCAGCGTCGCCGCTTTTGCGTGGGACGACGCCGGCCAGATCAGGGCGAAAAACCGCGCTTTTTTGGAACTGGCGCCCGCGTCGGACACCACAGACGTCCAGATCAACCCCGCTCTTGAGGCTCTTGAGGCCTTTGGAAACGGGAAAACCGCGGAACTGAAAATTCCCGGCCTCGAAGCGTATGTCTTAACACCCGTCAGGCTGGAGGGTGGCGGGCTCTGTCTGGCCACCGCCAAACCGGACGCGCCGGAAGGGGCGGCACCCCGGAATGCCCAGGCCGATAATTCGCTGGCTTCTTACTTTCAGACAGCCATTGATCAATTGCCAACCCCCATCGCCATGTTCGACGGCAGGGCGCGCCTGACCCTTTTCAACCATGCCTATGCCGATCTGTGGACGCTTGACCGGGACTGGCTCGCCACCGGCCCCACCGAGCATACCATTCTGGATCGCTTACGGCTGGCGGACCGGCTGCCCCATGAAGCCAACTACCGAAAATGGCGAGCCGCACACCTGCGCGCTTATGGTCTGGAGCAGCCGCGCCATTCCATGTGGGTGCTGCCCAATGGCCAGACCTTGAATATTCTGGCGTCCCCGGCCAGCACTTCTCAAGGCAAGGGTGTCATTTATGTTTTTGACAATTCCACCGAGCGCCTCGATCTGGAACGCAAGATGAACGCCATTGTCAGTGTTCAGCGAGAAACACTGGAGGCCCTTAGCGAGGCGGTCGTAGTTTTTGGAACCGACGGGCGGCTCAAATTATATAACTCGCAAATCTCCGGCCTTTGGGGGGTGCCGTTAAATACGCTTGAACACCTGCCCCATATCGACCAGATCGCGGAGGCCGCCGCCAAGGCGCTACCCGAGGATGGCGCGCGCATCTGGGAAGACTTGAAAAAACTGGTGATCGATTTCAGCCCGGATCGACAGGGTAAACGTGGCCGCATCGAACGCACGGACGGGCGCCTGATCGATTTCTCCACCGTTCGGCTGCCCGACGGGCAAACGCTGATGACCTTCGCAGATGTGACCAAAAGCACAAAATACGAACGGGTCCTTAAAGAGCGTAACGAGGCGCTGGTTACCGCCGATCGGGTAAAAGACGCATTTGTGCGCAATGTAAGCTACGAATTGCGCTCGCCGCTGACCTCCATCATCGGTTTTTCGGACATGCTTTATGACGCGCGCGGGGCCGGGCTTACCGACCAGCAGAAAACCTATGTGGATTACATCCGTGCTTCGTCACAGGCGCTCATGCTCATTATCGACAATATTCTGGTTCTGGCCAATGTGGATGCCGGTATCATTGATCTGCACCCCGAACCGGTAAATATTGCCGAAGTGATCGACAATGCCCGGGCCGGGGTGGCCGCAACCTTGAAATCCGACGGGATCGTTGATCCGGCGAACATTGAAATCGATATCGAGCCCGAACTGCCGCGCCTGGTGGCCGACCCGCTGCGGATCATCCAGATCCTGTTTAACCTTTTGTCCAATGCGGTTCGGTATTCCGACCCCGGTGCCCCGGTCCGCCTGTCCGTCACCAGCAGGCCCGACCGGATCATATTTACCGTCGAGGACGAGGGCGCGGGCATTCCCGACGAAGCCATCGCTTCGGTCTTTGACCGGTTCGAAGGCTCGGCGGCCAACGGGCGCCAGCGGGGAACCGGGCTGGGGCTGTCCATCGTCAGCACCTTTGTCCATCTGCACGGGGGGACGGTAAAAATCGAACGCCGCAAACCTCGTGGCACAACCGTGATGGTGAATTTACCAGCCGAGCAACGTGCCTATGGTACCTGAGGCCTCTATTGCCTAATATTGCCAGCACAATGAGTTCTTTTATTTCCCAAAACGAAACCATGACCGGCACGCTTGCCGGCCTGTTCGCGTCGTTACTGGTGCCCAGCGATGCGGTTTTGCTGCATGGTGGACTGGGGTCGGGCAAGACGTTGTTCGTGCGTGCCGTGTTGCGCGCCCTGGCCGACGAGGAAAATCTGGACGTGCCCAGCCCCACATTCTGCCTGGTTCAGCCCTACCGGATCGGGGGTCGTTCCATCCTGCACGCTGATTTGTATCGCCTCACACACGCTAGCGAACTGGACGAGCTGGGCCTGGCGGAGGACCCCGAGGCCATTTTATTCATCGAGTGGCCCGAGCGCTGCCCGGCCCTTGCCGATCTGGCCACCTGGAATGTCGCAATGGATCCGGGGCCGGCCGCCGATGAGGCCGCCTATGGCCAATCCAGTGTGCGCCGGATCGAGATATCGGCGGTGAACCCGCAACGCAGCGCCGCAATGACTGCCCTGACCGGCGCCGGCGGGTTCACCCATTTCGCCCCGGGTGGCGATAGTCTGCCACAAAACCGGGCGGCCCCCAGACCATGATGGCACGGAAAAAAGACCGACCGTCCGGCGAAACTCATCTGGTCCCGCCAGAAGCGTTGCTGCTTGCGGCCGGACTTGGGACCCGTATGCGGCCCTTGACCGAAACCGTGCCCAAGCCGATGCTGGCTCTGGCCGGGCGCCCGCTCATGGACCATGTGTTTATTGCCTGCCGGGCCGAGGGGGTTTCAAATTTCGTCACCAATATTCACTATCTGCCGGAGCAGATCCTGGCCCATCTGGTGTTCATGGCCAAGCTGATGCCGGAGTGCAGGTTTCAGATTTCAGACGAGCGGGCGGAGTTGCTGGGCACCGGCGGCGCCGTCGTCAATGCTCTGCCAATGCTCAACTCCGACCCGATCCTGATCTGCAACACCGACTCTGTGTGGCAACCGTTCGAGGACCGTCCCATTCCGCGTATGCAGCGCCGTCTGGCCCAGAACGAGGCCGATATTGTTCTGCTGTGCGTGCGGCCCGAGCGGGCCATTGGCTATGATGGAGACCCTGACTTTTTTCTTGATCGTACGGGCCGGCTCAGCCTGGACGCCGGCGCCGGGCGACCGGTGATTTTTGCCGGGGTGACCCTGGCCCGGCGTTCCGTATTTACCAGCACCCCCACCGGTCCTTTTTCCATCTATCGGCTTTTTGAGCGCGCTTTTTCAGCCGGGACCCTGGCGGGCACCCTTCTGGAAGCGGACTGGTTTCACGTGGGCGACCCCATCGGTTTGCAGCGCGCCAACGAGCTGTTCCACCGCCCCGGGGCACCCTTCGGCCGATGACCGCGCCGGCAATATTCACCATTGCCCCCCATACTGCCTTTCTGCCCGCCCTTGCCGATCGTCTGCTCGATGGCACGCTGGTGCCCGGTGTTGACGCCAATGACCCCTTCAATGACCCCCTGGTTCTGGCCGAATGCCTGATATTTCTGCCCACCAGGCGGGCCCGCCTCACCCTCATGGATATTCTGGTGGCGCGGAGCGGCGGCGCCTGCATCCTGCCGCAAATCCGGACCCTTAACGAAATCGAAACGGACGCCCTTTCTGCCAAT
>JAADFY010000008.1:10516-10951 GCA_013152625.1 Alphaproteobacteria bacterium | reverse complement strand
AAATTCATAGCTGCGTCCGTCCCCCATCACCCCCACCGTCTGCACCGGCAGCAGCACGGCAAATGCCTGCCAGATCTCGTCGTAAAGCCCCGCCTTGCGGATCTCATCGAGATAGATCGCATCCGCCTGACGCAGCATATCCAGTTTTTCCTCCGACACCGGACCAGGGCACCGAATGGCCAGACCGGGGCCGGGAAACGGATGGCGGCCAATAAAGCTCTGTGGCAGGCCAAGTTCACGCCCCAGTTCGCGCACCTCGTCCTTGAACAACTCGCGCAACGGCTCCACCAGCTCAAGATTCATGCGTTCGGGCAACCCGCCGACATTGTGGTGGGACTTGATGGTCACCGACGGGCCACCGGTAAATGAAACGCTTTCAATCACATCGGGATAAAGCGTGCCCTGGGCGAGAAACCGGATATCGCCCAGTTTGTT
>JAADFY010000008.1:0-10413 GCA_013152625.1 Alphaproteobacteria bacterium | reverse complement strand
ATATCGTAGTGATCGCGGAACATGGCGACCACTTCCTCGCTCTCGCCGGCCCGCAACAGGCCATGATCGACAAACACGCACACAAGCTGATCGCCAATGGCCTCGTGCAGCAGCAATGCGGCTACCGACGAGTCGACCCCGCCCGACAGCCCGCAAATAACACGGCCCTGCCCCACCTGGCGCCGAATGGCATCTATGGCCTGATGGCGATAGGCGGCCATGGTCCAGGAACCATCGCAGCCGCAAATATCCCTGGTAAAATTGGCCAGAAACTCGGCGCCGCCGGGCGTGTGATGCACCTCGGGGTGGAACTGCACCCCCCAGATGCGCCGGTTTTCATCGCCGATCAAGGCGAACGGCGCCCCCGCCGAGGTGCCGGCCACCGAAAACCCGTCCGGCAAACGGGTAACAGCATCCCCATGGCTCATCCACACTTTATGGGTGCTGCCCGCCTGCCAGGCGCCCGTAAACAGCGCTCCGGTGCCACTGACCGCTACTTCGGCCCGGCCAAATTCGCCCGCCTCCCCGGCTTCCACCTGCCCGCCCAGCGCCAGACACAGGGCCTGCTGGCCATAACAAATTCCAAGAATGGGCACCCCGGCATCAAGTATGGCGGGGTCGATTTTCGGTGCATCGGGTTCAAGGACACTGGCAGGACCACCCGAAAGAATGATCCCTCGCGGCGCCAGCGTTTCCAGGGCGTTTGCCGCGCTGGAAAACGGGTGCACCTCGCAATACACGCCCGCCTCCCGTACCCGCCGGGCGATCAACTGGGTGACCTGGGAACCAAAATCAATGATGAGTATGGATTGCTGGTTGGCGCCGTTGCCGGTTGAACCAGAATTTTTCGGGGTGCTCATTGCTGCGCAATAGCCGCGCTAATGCGATTCCGCAACCGGGCCGGGCCTGTTTATGCCTGTTCGGTGCCGGGGGCGGCGGGGCCGGGTTGCGTGCTGGTTGACTTTGCGGCGTTGGATTTGGCCAGTTTTTCCACCAGATTGCGATTAAAACTGGTTTCAAGGGCCAGCCGCAGTTCGGTGTCCGCATCGAGCAGCTTGTGCAAAATCGGGCGCTCGAAGGCCAATATGGTCACCGCATCATCGGCAATGGCTGTCGCGGTGGCTGGTTCGCCGGTAATAAAACTCATCTCACCGACAAAATCTCCGGGCCCGCAAATGGCCACAGGCACCCCATCCTTTTCGATGCGCACCCGCCCGGCGGAAACGAACTGCAACCGGTTTACCGGCCCGCCCTGAACGGTCAACAGGCTGTCTTTGGCCAACTCAACCCATTTTCCAATGGTCAGCAGCGCCCGGGCCGAGGACTTTCTGACCTGGGGAAATGCGCGGTTCAGAAAATCCTGTTCACGATTTTCAAGCCGGATGCGCCGGTTTTCCATCGCAATTATCGCAAGCTGGATCACATTGACCGAGATAAAAATGACCTGCCAGACAATGCTGACCGGGTCAAAGACAAACACCGACCGGTAGTAAATGGTGGCCAGTGCCGATGCGATGGCGAGGACCCGCAACCACACGATGTTGCGCATCATCATGGACAAGGTGAGAAGGGCAAACGAGAGATTGCCAAATAACAGGGTCGGCAACATGTCGCCCTGAAAAAACTGCTGCCAACGATCCATATGACGAGATATTTGCCTGAAAAGACTACTTATTCAACAAATATATGTGGTCAAATTGCGGAAAAATACAGGCATTGCGAATGTCGTGATCACGAACTGTTCCGCAATTGCATGACGCCAAGAAAAAATCCGTCCGTTCCCGTTGCGGCCGGCGTCAGGGTTATCGATTTCAAATCCGATGACCAGGGGCCCCGCTTGTCAAATCCGAACAGATCCTGCCAGACCTCGCCGGTGGAAACGAGTTCAAAGCCGGGATTGTCTTCCAGAAATACGGCGATCTGTCCTTCGTTTTCGTCGGGCAGGACCGAGCATGTCACATAGACCAAAAAACCCTCGGGGCGCACATACCGGGCGCCCTGGGCCAAAACTTCGGCCTGCTCGTTTACGCGCTGTTCAAGCTGGTTCGGGGTCAAACGCCATTTGGCATCCGGGCGCCGCCGCCAGGTGCCCGACCCGGAACAGGGCGCGTCCACCAGGACCCGATCCATCCGGCCTTCCAGATCGTCCAACGCCCCCTCCCCGGGCGCCCGCACCTGAACATTGCGCACTCCCGCCCGTTTGAGGCGTTCATAAATGGGGGCCAGACGATGGCGGTCGGCATCGAAAGCAAATATCTGGCCGCGGTTTTCCATTACCGATGCCAGGGCCAGGGTTTTTCCCCCTGCCCCGGCGCAAAAATCAAGCACCTGCTCACCCGGGCGGGCGAAAACCAGGTCGGCGGCAATCTGGCTGCCTTCGTCCTGAATTTCAAACCACCCTTTTCTGAACCCCGCCTCGGCCTGTATGTTCGGGGCCCGGGCGGCCCCGGTTCCGGCCGGAATTCGCAGGCCGCACCGGGCAATTTCTGTCAGCACGGGCCGATAGCGACCCAGGGCCTTCAATACCCGGCCGCGTTCCGATTTAAGGGTATTTACCCGCAAATCCAGCGGCGGACGTTCCGCCAGCGCTTTGGCCTCGTCGAGCCAGTCTTCGCCAAAATTGGCGGCCAGAAAGGGCACGGTCCATTCCGGCACATCTGCCCGGACGTTATCGGGGGCATTCGCGAGTGGATCCGGTCGGGTCAGGGCCGAAATTTCCGTGTCCGAAAGCGGTTCGGGGGCAAACCGGTCGTCTTGAAAGCTTGTGTTCAGGGCACGGGGGTCAGCGCCCCATTCATGTACCACAACACCGAACACCAGCCCCCGGGCACTTGCGCTGTCGGCGACATGGCAGAGGGAGTGTTTCTTGCGCAAGCCGTCATAGACCAGATTGCCAATCGCGGCACGATCGGAGGAACCGGCGAACCGATGGGCAAGCCCCCAGTCTTTCAACGCGTCGGCGGCGGGGCGTTTGCGCGCCTCGATATCGCCCAACACTTCAATTGCAGCGGCCAGCTGTCCGGGAAGTCGCATTCTTGGGGGTGATGCCTTATCTGTTGCCCGTGTAATTGGGGCTTTCGCGGGTGATGGATACGTCGTGAACGTGGCTCTCGTGCAAAGCGGCGCTGGATATCTTTACAAATGTCGCCTCCCGGCGGAAGGTTTCAAGATCGGGCGCCCCGGTATAGCCCATGGCCGCCCGCACCCCGCCGACAAGCTGGTGCAGCACATTGGAGGCCGGTCCCTTGTAAGGCACCTGCCCCTCGACACCTTCGGGCACCAGCTTCATGGCGTCGTTGGCGTCCTGAACTTCTTGCTGAAAGTAGCGGTCAGCGGATCCCCGGGCCATGGCCCCCACCGACCCCATGCCGCGATAGGCCTTGTAGGAGCGGCCCTGGTACAAATAAACCTCGCCGGGGCACTCATCGGTGCCCGCCAGCAGCGAGCCGACCATGACACAGGCGGCCCCGCCTGCCAGAGCCTTGGCCGCGTCGCCCGAGGACTTGATGCCCCCGTCCGCGATAACGGGCACACCGTGCCGGTCGCCCTCCTCGGCGCAGGCCATAATGGCGGCCAGTTGCGGCACACCCACCCCGGCCACCACCCGGGTGGTGCAAATCGATCCGGGGCCGATCCCCACCTTGACCCCGTCGGCGCCGGCGTCGATGAGGGCGCGGGTAGCTTCGGCAGTGGCGACATTGCCGGCAACGACATGGGTGGCTTTTGCGTGTTTCTTGATGCGGGTGACGGCTTGAGCTACCGACACGGAATGGCCGTGGGCGGTGTCAATCACCAGCAAATCGACCCCGGCCTCGATCAGGCGCGTGGAACGTTCAAACCCGGCGTCCCCCACCGTGGTGGCCGCTGCCACACAAAGCCGCCCGCCGGCATCCTTGATGGCATGGGGGTTGAGTTTGGCCTTTTCAATATCCTTGACCGTAATCAGCCCGGTACAGGTGCCCTCGCTATCGATCACCAGAAGCTTTTCAATCCGGTTGGTATGGAGCAGGCGTCTTGCTTCACTCTGGCTGACATCATCGCGAACGGTTATGATGTTTTGATGGGTCATGAGTTCGGAAACCGGCTGATCGAGCTGGTCGGCAAAGCGCACATCCCGATGGGTGAGTATGCCCACCAGAGTGCCAATGGTGCGCCCGCCCCGGCCACCGCCGGCGACAACGGGAACGCCGGAAATCGAATTTTCTGCCATGAGGGCGAGGGCATCGGCAAGGGTGGCCTCGGGCCCGATGGTAATGGGGTTGATGACCATGCCACTTTCAAAACTCTTGACCTGGCGCACCTCCTCGGCCTGCTCTGCGGGGCTCAAATTTCGGTGAATTACGCCCATGCCGCCGGCCTGGGCGAGGGCAATGGCCATTCGCGACTCGGTGACGGTGTCCATGGCCGAGGAAAGAATGGGGATGTTTAACGCAATGTCGCGGGTGACGCGGGATCGGATATCCACCTCGGCGGGCAAAACGCTGGACCGGGCCGGCTGCAGCAAAACGTCGTCAAACGTTAGTGCGTTTTCGCCGGTAATGGATGAAATTATGGTTGCCAGGGCCGCCCCCTTGTCTGACGCCTCAAGGGAACGTCAAACCTGTTTTTTGAAAAAAGATGCTCCGGACGCGAGACTCACTTGCATCCCGTGCAGACTGGCACGGGTGACTAACACATCCCACGCGCCGCCGCCAAGACAGAGCATCAGATTCCTGTTAACGTGAGCACTAATATTTCAAGTTCGCCTTCCCGAACCCATTCATCCGGTCCTTGGCCATGAACCGCATTACACCGCTGATCCTGGCGGTTGCCCTGTTTATGGAAATGATGGACGCGACGGTCATTGCGACCTCCCTGCCCGCCATTGCCGCCGACATCGGGGCCGATCCGATTTCTCTTAAACTGGCCATGACCTCCTATATGGTGGCGCTGGCGATTTTCATTCCGGTCAGCGGCTGGATGGCCGACCGGTTCGGGGCACGCAATGTGTTCCGGTGGGCGATTTTTGTGTTCATGATCGGCTCGCTGGCCAGCGCCGCTTCAGGGTCTTTGGGCGAATTTGTCTCAGCACGGTTTTTACAAGGTCTTGGCGGCTCGATGATGACGCCGCTGGCCCGGCTGGTCCTGGTGCGCTCGACGCCAAGAAACCAGCTTGTTTCGGCCATGGCCTGGCTGTCGGTCCCGGCGCTGATGGGGCCCATGGCCGGGCCGCCAATCGGGGGCTATCTGACCACATTTTTCTCCTGGCACTGGATATTTCTGATCAATATCCCCATCGGGACCGCCGGCATCATCGCCGCCACGATTTATCTGCCAAAAACCGGCTATCGGGCGAAAACCAGGCTGGACTGGGTGGGGTTTTTTCTTGCCGGCCTGAGTTTTTCAGGCATCCTGTTCGGCGTGTCGGTGGTTTCGTTACCCGGGGTGCCGCCGGTGTTCGGGGTGGGCATAACCGGTGCGGGACTGGCAGCGGGAGCGCTTTTCCTGCGGCACATCCACAGGACCGCCAACCCGTTGTTCAGCCCCCATCTCATGGGTTTGAAATTATTGCGCACCGCACTGATCGGGGGCTCGATATTCCGTATCGGGGTCGGGGCCACGCCGTTCCTTTTACCGCTCATGTTGCAACTGGCGTTCGGTTTGTCGCCGTTTGAAGCGGGGGGGCTGCTTTTTGTGGCCGCGGTGGGGGCGATCGCGGCGAAATTTATCGCCCACCGGTTGTTTGTCACGTTCGGTTTTCGCACCATTTTGATTTCCATGGCTGGCGCCGGGGCCGTGCTGCTTGGTTTCAAGGGCACGTTTGTTGCTGAAACCCCGGCGCTGGTCATCATGGGGGTGTTGTTTTTCGGCGGCATCATGCGCTCGACATTTTTCACCGGCGTCAATGCTCTGGGCTTTGCCGATGTGCCGGACAAAGACGCCGGGCAGGCCACGGCGATGATCGCGGTTTCGGCCCAGCTCAGCCTGGCCATGGGGGTGGCGCTGGCCGGGGCTTTGCTGGAATTTCTAACGTTTGTCAGTGGAAGCGATTTAAGCACCGGCGATTTTCAAATCGCATTTTTCGCCATCGCCGGGATTTCCCTGCTCGCAGTCGTGCCTTTTTTATGGCTTGGACCCAATGCCGGCGCTGATGTTTCGGGGCACACGCCAAAGCCGCGCACCCCGGGCCGCTACCCCTTGAAACCACGGGCAACCATATAGGTCTCGGCCGAACCCTGACGGCTGGCGGGGGGTTTTGCGTGCTGGACTTTTTCGAAGTTTTGTTTCAGCAGCACCAGCAAATCGCGTTCGGTGCCCCCCTGCAGGACCTTGGCGACAAACGCACCACGGGGGGCGAGCACCTCGAGGGCAAAATGGGCGGCCAGTTCCGCCAGCGCGATAATT
Organism: Alphaproteobacteria bacterium; assembly: GCA_013152625.1. GTDB lineage: Bacteria > Pseudomonadota > Alphaproteobacteria > Rhizobiales > Devosiaceae > JAADFY01. The sequence continues at coordinate 4,029 of JAADFY010000008.1, read as the reverse complement.
CGCAAATGATCGGTCGGCCGGTGGCCAACCGCGGGCGCGGCCATGTCGGAGAGCACCAGATCGGCCTTGTGGCCGCCCAAAGCGTCAAGAATGGCTGCGGGCGCGTTCGCATCATTGAAGTCTTTTTTGACGAAGATCACACCGGCTATGGGCTCCATGTCCAGACAGTCAATGGCGACGATTTTGGGGTTTTTTTCGTCGGCGCCGGCGATTTCGGTGATGACCTGTGACCAGCCGCCGGGGGCGGACCCCAGATCGACAATGCGCATCCCGGGACGGATAAGACGAAATTTCTCGTTTAATTCCAAAAGCTTATAAGCGGCGCGGGAACGACGCCCCTCCGCCCTGGCCCGAGCGACGTACGGGTCGTTGAGTTGACGTTGCAGCCACTGTGTTGAGGATACGGTGCGGCCCCGGGCGGTTTTAACCCGGGTTCTGAGCTCCCGGGCACCGGTGCGACCGGGGGTTTTTCTGCTCATATCAACCGGCCCGGGTCCGGGCACGCCACCGGCGGCGCGACCAAACCCGATCCCTGGCCATCAACGTGATCAGAATGCCTTCGCGCAGTCCCCGGTCGGCCACCCGGACATCCTTGCACGGCCATTCCCGTCGAATGGCTTCAAATATGGCGCAGCCGGGGATGACCAGATCGGCCCGTTCGCGGCCAATGCAGGCGTTGGCCACCCGGCGCTCATATCCCATGGCCAAAAGCACCCGGATGGTTGCCACCATGTGCTCGGACTTCATCCACAATCCATCAACGCGCGAACGGTCATACCGCTGCAACCCTAAATGCAGCCCGGCAAGGGTCGTCACCGTGCCCGAGGTTCCCAAAAAATGCGTCCGGTTGTCGGCCACAGCCCGGGAGAGTTTTTCCCGGCCGCGAAACTTGCTCAAATGGCCGGACACAAAATCCACCATGTCTTCAAACAATTCGGGGGACACTTCCGTGCCGCCGAACTTTTCGGCAATGGAGACAACACCCACCGGCAATGACCGCCAGGAGCGGATGGCCGTGGCCATCCGGCCCCGGCTCTTGGGCCGGCCGCCGCGCAAATCAAGCCAGACCAGTTCGGACGAACCGCCGCCAATATCGAACAGGATTGCCCCCTCGGCCTCGGCATCAACCAGATCGGCGCACCCGGTGACGGCAAGTTCTGCCTCGGTTTTGCGGTCCACCACCTCAAGATCGAGGCCTACCTGACGACGCACCCGATCCAGAAATGCGTGGGAATTGCTGGCCGAACGGCACGCCTCGGTGGTTATGAGGCGCATACTTCGCACCTTGTGGCCATCCAGGCGCGACTTGCACTGCTTTAAGGCCTCGATGGTTCTGTCCATGGCCGCTTCGTCCAGGCGCCCCGATTTTGACAGGCCCTCACCCAGCCGGACAATGCGCGAAAATCCGTCAATGACGCGAAAGCCGGCGGCGGTGGGCCGGGCCACCAGAAGACGGCAATTGTTGGTGCCCAGATCGAGCGCCGCATAAATACCGGGGCCCTGGTTCTGGCCGCCAGTGGCGGACGCACCGGTCTTTTGGCCCTCACGGCGGGGCCGGGCGGTCTTGCAGTGGTTGGTCCGTCCGTTGGTGCGCGGCGGGCCGGCAGACCCGGGGTCCGCCGTCATCGTCGCACCGGGAAGCGTTTCCCCCGCCCGCACCTGGCCATTTATGGCACCGGGCGGACGATCGGCGGACCGATCATGATCGGTCACAGCGCAACTCCATTGGATCCCTGTCGCAATTGCTGATTGCCTGCGCCCGGAACCACCTCGTTTCAAAGTTGGTCCAAGGTTAGATCAAGGCGATGGCCTGCGCAATCAATTTGGTGGCCACCCGCCAGGTCCCATCTTTGACGTGTTATTATTACGATAACCGGTGCCCACTAATCGGTGACACGCTCTTTTTCCACGCGTGTCATTTATCCGATAACCGGTGCCCACTTATCGGTGACACGCTTTAACGAATCGCCAGCCAGGGGAACATGATCAGCATCGCAACGGCGAGCACCTGCAGGCCGATAAACGGCAAAAGAGATCGAAAAATCGTGCCCAGACTTATATTGTCCGGCACGACGCTTTTGAGGTAAAACGCTGCCGGGCCAAACGGGGGCGAAAGGAACGAGACCTGCATATTCAAGGCGAATAAAACACCGAACCATACCGGGTCGTACCCCAGGGTGATAATGATGGGAACAAATACCGGCATGGTCAGAAGGACGATGCCCACCCAGTCAAGAAACATTCCGAGCACGAACAGGATCAGCATCATAAACAACAGGATTATGGTGGGGTTGTCCGAAATTCCGGTAATCAGGGAGGATACAAATGCAATCCCGCCCATGAGATTAAAAACCCCCACCAGGGCGCTGGCGCCTATGCCGATCCAAACGATCATGCCGACGGTGGACAGGGTCTGAAGGACTGCCGCTTTGATTAACCCAAGAGAAAATTCACCGCGCAGAACGGTGGACAAAATAACACCGGCGACCCCCACCGCCGAGGCTTCCGTAACCGAAGCAATGCCGGCATAGATGGAGCCGAGCACAAAAACCACCACCATAATGGGCAGGAAGAGGCCTTTGAGAAGTTTCAGTTTCTCCGCCAGGGTCACTTCGTATGGCTCGGGAACGGGGGCCAGCGCCGGGTTGAGATAGGCGCGAACGAGCACATAGACGACATAGAAAAACGCCAGCATGAGCCCGGGCACAAATGAAGCGGTGAACAGATCGCCAATGGAGACATTGGCGGTCAGCCCGTAGACTATCAGGACGATGGATGGGGGGACCATGGTGCCCAGCGCCCCGCCGGCGCATACCACACCGATGGCCAGATGTTTGTCATATCCCATGCGTAGCATCTGGGGCAGCGCGATTATGCCCAGCAGCACGATCTCGCCGCCGATTATACCGCTCATGGCCGCCAGAACCACGGCTACGAATATGGTCTGGACCGCGACGCCGCCGCGAAGCCGACCGCCCACCAGCCGCATGGCATCAAACAGATCCTTTGCAATGCCGGAGCGGTCAAGAATTGCCGCCATGAGCACGAACATCGGCACCGAAACAAATACAAACGATGTAACGAACGAATAAACACGGCTGGTAATGAGCGGTACGACCCCGGGCCCAAACCAGCCAAGGGCGAAAATCAGGGCGACCAGCAATGTTACAAACGCCAGCGGCATGCCGGTGAGCAAAAGAGCCAGCAGCAGCACAAACATTACCAATGTGCCGTAACCGATGCCGATGTCTTTCAGATTGAAAAAGAAATCAAAGAATTCCACTAGAGCACTTTCCCATCAGACAGGATCAATTGTGTTTCGCATCTGGCACGACGATCCGGCGTTGAACCGTTTGAAGTGCCATATCGCCCCCGTTTATTGGTCTGGACCCTTGTCCCCGGACGGGAGGATGGATTTTCTGGCATGATTGTAGGCGAGGATGAGAAACTGGAGCGCCATCACCGACATGACCGCTAAAAGAGACAGTTTGATTAGCGCCGGAAAGGGCGGATCCCACGCACTGCCCGTGGACTCAAAGCGCACGGAGCCGTCGGGCCGGAAAATCGCCCGCTGCACCATCAGCCAGGCGGCCCATGCAAAAAACGCCGACGCCGTGGCGCTGACCAGGGAGATAACGACATCAAGGACCCGCCTGACCGAGGGGGGCACCGCGTCATAGATGAGAACGACACGAATGTGGCTGTTGCGGGCGGTGCAATAAAGCCCGCCGTAAATGAAGGCGATGGCAACGAGGAAAATTGTGGTTTCATGGGCCCAGATGGTGGGTGCGTTAAAAACATACCGCAACACCACTTCCTGAATCAGGATGAGCATGGCAAGAAAAATTCCTACGCCAAAAACAATGCCAAGCTTGTCAAGGATGTTGCCGAGCAGGCCTGCTTCGGGGATCGCTTTGCCGTGGGGCCGGCGATAGGTCTGGGCCGGATCGGGCAGCTTCTGGCTGGATTTATCGACTTGTTTAGCCATGTCCCCTCTTTCCAGGCGTTAAAGCGGGCGGCGGCAGTGCC
>JAADFY010000007.1 GCA_013152625.1 Alphaproteobacteria bacterium | reverse complement strand
GCCAGAAAAAGTGGGAACCGGTTTTTCGGTTCGGCAACCCGATCAGTCAAAATGGTTTCCATCGTTCTTGCGCCTGTTATGTGAACAAATTCGCTCATACCATTTCATCTCCGTTTATGGGTCCGTGACCTAGTGTGGGGCAGCGCAGCCACCAGACCAAATCAGTTGGCCTCGATTGTTTAGCAAACCAGCGCCCACCTTTATAGGCTTGGCAGCAACGGTCCGCTTATGTGGTGCGCCGGGTTCCCCGTGAACGCAATCCCATCACATAGCCGATCACCTTGGCCACGGCTTTGAAATGCTCGGTGGGGATGGTCTCATCCACCTCGACGCTGGCAAAAAGCGCCCGCGCCAAAGGCGCATTCTCAACAATCGGCACCCGGGCGCCTTCCGCAATTTCACGAATACGGGCCGCCACCGCGTCGGCGCCCTTGGCCAGACACACCGGCGCCGCCATGTCCCGGTCGTACTTCAGGGCTACCGCATAATGGGTGGGGTTGGTGATCACCACGCTGGCCTCGGGCACGGCCGCCATCATTCGTTTGCGCCCCCGTTCCTGGCGCAATTGCCGGATCCGCGATTTGATCTTGGGATCCCCCTCCATCTGCTTGTGTTCGTCCCGCACCTCCTTGATGGTCATCTTTTGCCGTTCAAACCATTTGTGACGCTGATAAAGCAGGTCGGCAACCGCAATCACCGTCATGACCGCCAGCGTCGCCCCGATAATCTTGAGCGCCAGCACCTGAAAGATCGACAGCAATATCGCCGGATCGGCGGTTACGATGGTTTCGAGCCTGTCGCGTTCGGGGAAAACCACGACAAAGATCACCACCGCCACCAGGGCCAGCTTGAAAATGCCCTTGAAGAAATTCAGCAGGGATTCAAGAGAGAACAATCGCTTGGTGCCCTTGATAGGCGAAATTTTGGACCATTTCGGTTTGACCGGATCCGCCGACCACACCAGCTTGTGCTGAACCAGATTGCCCGCCATGGCGAAAATGCTCAAAAATGCCAGCGGCACCACCGCCACCATGAGTATCGAAGAATAAAGCCCGCCCCAGAACGCCCCGAAGGCTGGCCCCCCGACCTCGATCAGGTCGGCATTGGCCATCACCATCTTGAGCGAGGCAACAAGCTGCACGGAACTGTCCGGCGCCAGCAACCCGATCATGAGTGTGGCCCCCAGCAGCGTAAACCAGGTGGTCACCTCCTGGCTCTTGGGCACGTCACCTTTTTGATGGGCGTCGCGCAGTTTTTTGTCGGACGCGTCTTCTGTCTTTTCTGACTTGTCGGGTTCGTCATCCACACCGTTACCCGATCATTTTCATCAGGAACTGTTCGATGTACCCAAGGTACCAGGTCATCATGATCGTCAGCAAAAGGCCAAACAGCAGCAGCCCCAGAGCGATGTTGGCCGGCATGGCGATAAAAAAGACCTGAATTTGCGGCATCAGCCGGGCTAAAATGCCCAGGCCGAAAAAGAACACCAGTCCGAATATGATAAACGGCGCCGCCATTTGCGCCCCGACGGTAAAACTGCCCGAAACCACATCAATGGCCAGCTTGGCCGCATCTTCCACCATCAGATCGGCGGTGGGGGAAAACAGCGTGTAACTCTTGTAAATGGCGGCCAGCACCAGATAATGCAGATCAAGCGCGAAAATCAGCGCCAGGCCAAGTACGGCGAGAAAATTACCTAAAATCGCCCCCTGAATGCCCCCCTGGGTCGGGTCGGCCATCTGGGCAAAAGACAGCCCGGTCTGAAAAGCGATGGTGGCACCGGCCACCTGTGCCGCTGATAACAGCAACCGGGCTGTACCCCCCAGAATGAACCCCACCGCCAGTTCATGCCCCAGCATGACCACCGCCCCCATGCCGTTAAGCGGCACCAGCGGGTAATTGTCCATCACCAGCGGGAACATGACAAATGTGAACACCAGAGCAAAGCTCAAGCGCACCCGCACCGGTATGTTGGTGGCGCCAAAACCGGGCATCAGCATGAGCATGGTGCCCATCCGGGCGAACACCAGAACCAGCACGTAGGCCGTTTGCGGCAGCCAGTCGATGCTTATGGGCATGACATGACCCGCCGACCGCTAACCACCGGCAATGATCAGATCTACGATCCGGTCCATGAACGAATTCATGGTTGCACCCATAAAGGGCAGCATGACCAGCATGGACAGAAAAATGGCCAGAATTTTCGGCACGAACACCAGGGTCATTTCCTGAATCTGGGTCAGGGCCTGAAACAGCGCGATCACCAGCCCCACCACGAGCCCGACGATCATGATCGGCGCCGACAGAAAAATCAGCGTCCAGATGGCATCCTTGGCCACATCAAGAACTACGGCGCCTTCCATGTACGTTCACCGCTCCGCCGCAGGGGCCTAAATTGGCATCCGCATGATTGTCTCATAGGAACTGATCACCTTGTCGCGAATGGTGACCATGGTCTCCATGGCGATTTCGGTTTCTGACAACGCCGTGACCACATCGACAATGTCGCCTCGCCCGTTCACCAGGTTCATGCCCGCCTGATCTGATGCCCGGCCCGCCTCAACCACCTGTTCAAGCCCTGAATTCAGCAATTCTCCAAAGCTGGGGCCCGCAACACCCTTGTCGCCGAGTTCGGGCAGAGCCCCCCCCGCAGAGGCCGGACCGGTCAGATTTGCAGTGGCCCCATAGGCATTTACGGCGGCTGAAAAAGGTACGTTCATGTCCTAAAATCCTCGTTTGACCTGCGGTTAGCCGCGCAGAATATCCAGTGTCGCGCCCACCATCTTGCGGGTAACCGACACCACGTTCAAATTGGCCTCATAGGTGCGCTGCGCCTCGCGCATATCCATCATTTCGATTAGCGAACTGACATTTGGATAGAGCACATACCCCGCCTCGTTTGCCGCCGGATGGCCCGGTTCGTAGCGGGATTGAAACTCGGAATTGTCAAATTCCACCCGGCCGATTTCCACCGTGCTGGCGTTCAGCACCCGGTCGAACTGAACCGCAAATGTCGGGATCCGCCGCCGGTAGGGCTCGCCCCCGGGCACTTTTGCCGCCGAGTCGGCATTGGCCAGGTTTTCAGCGATGATGCGCATGCGCGCCGATTGGGCCTGCATGCCCGAGGCCGCCACTTTTAACGATGCCATAAAATCAGTCATTGGTTAGCCAACCCTTTTGATCTGCATTCAAGTGCGTGCGCCATACCTGTGCCGGCACGCTCATGCCCGTCCAAGCGCCGTGCGCAAAACCCGCACCGAACGCGAATAAAGCGTTGTGGCGGCCTGATAATCGAGCTGGTTGGAGCTGATCTTGATCATTTGCTCTTCCAGCACCACCCCGTTGCCATCCGGGGTAACCTCGAATGAAGTTGAGGATTTTGCGCCAAACCCTTGCGGGTTTTGGGTCTGAAGCGAAAAATGGCGTTTGTCGGCGGTGGTAGAGCTCACACGGGCCATTTCGATATTTTTAAGCTGATCGCCAAATTCGAACGGACGCAGATCCCGCGCCTTGTATCCGTTGGTTTCCGCATTGGCGACGTTTTCGGCGAGCACGGTTTGGCGGGCCTGCTGCCAGCGCATTTTCTGCTTGAGGGCGGAAAAAATCGAAATGTCATTGAGCGCCATGGCGTCCATTTACCGAATTGTTTTACCAGCGAAGTGGGCACATCTTGCCGGGTTCATGGTTAACGAGGCGTTAAGACCCGCCCCATTTGCCCGAATTGAAGGGTTAGCAAGGCGCAAAATCTGGCAATTTGCGGCAATCTGGCCTATGACAGGCAAAAATTGCCCGTCATATTATTGACCTTGTAAAGGTATTTTATCGTCCCCCGTGGGGGCAAAAGGGGCGCGGCGTGTCACTGATCAATTCTCTTTTCGGCGGTGGGGCGGCCAATTTCTGGACCGTAACCCTGGCACTGGCATTTGTGCTGATTTTGATCGTTTTTCTGGTCTGGATACTAAAATTCATTCTTTCCGCAACCCGGACCGTCGGGCTGGGCCGCAACCGGCGCATTGGCATCACCGATTCCATTCCCGTCGACGCCAAACGGCACCTGATCCTTATCCGCCGCGACGATGTGGAACACCTCATCCTGACCGGCGGCACCAACGACCTCATCGTCGAAGCAGCCATTCCCCTGCCGCCACTTCAGGAGGGCAAACCTGCCCCTTCCGCCGCCGCCGCCCGCCGCTCAGGCCTTGCACTGGGGGCCCTGACCCGGGAGCGTGGCGTCCCCGCCGGGTTCGACCCGGCGCGCCCCGAAGCCAGACCGGACGCCAATAAAAAAACCCGGCCCCGCTTACCCCTGGCCCCGGGATTGGTGCGCCGCGAGCCGGTGCCTGCGACCCCCGATACTCCACCGATGCCGAAAACGCCGGCCCCCGCAATTTCCGACGCGAAAAACACCACCGGCACCCCCGCTCGCCCTTCCACCGGCATGTCCGCCCTTGAAAAATTGCGCGAAATGGCCCGTGGTCGCACCCCGGCCTCCGCCGATGGACCATCGCCGGCCAATACCGGGGCACCCGGCCTGCTCCGACCTGTCACCCGACATCGGGCCGCCCCGGCGCCCGGGGGGGCAAACAATTCCAGCCCAGATCAATCCGACTCAGCTATGTCTGGCGGCGATGCACCTGTTCACGCGCCAGATAAGCCCCCTGCTGCCGCGCCGGCCGAAACCACCGGCCCGGCCGGTGATGCCGGTCGGCCAGACAACGCCTCCGAAGCGAAGCCATCGGAAAAGTCGGGCAACAAAACCGATTCTGGCAAATCCGAACCCACCGTGCCCGAACCCACCGTGCCCGACCCCGCCGACTGGCAGGCAGCCCGGCCGGACACCCCGGGCCAGACGGGAAGCAAAGCGAAATAGGCCCGCCAGTGAAGCCGTCGGTTCCGCCGCGCCCTTAATCGCCCACTGGCGCAGTTCAGTGTTGCGGCTGACGGTGTTTCTGGCCGCCGCAGCAATATTTTTTGCCGCCCCCGCCTTCGCCCAGGACATTTCCATAGATTTTGGCGAAGGCAATACCGTCACCGAGCGGGCCATCCAGCTCGTTGCCATCATCACCATTTTGTCCCTGGCCCCCTCGGTCCTGGTCATGGTGACATCCTTTACCCGTATTGTGGTTGTCTTGTCCCTGTTACGCTCCGCCATCGGCCTGCAGACCGCACCGCCCAACTCGGTGATCATTTCACTGGCGCTGTTTCTGACCGCCTTTGTCATGGCCCCCACCCTGCAACGATCCTATGACGAAGGCATTGTGCCTTTAATGGCAGGGGAAATAGAAATGTCCGAGGCATTCGCCCTGTCCGCCGCCCCCATCCATGAATTCATGCGCGTTAATGTGCGCGATAAGGACGTGCGCCTGTTCATCGATCTCACCGAGACCCCTGTCCCCGAGGATCCCGCCGACCTTGAATTGCGCATTCTGGTGCCCGCCTTCATGATTTCCGAACTCCGCCGGGCCTTTGAGATCGGGTTTTTGCTGTTTGTGCCCTTTATTGTCATCGACATGGTGGTGGCCTCGGTGCTCATGGCCATGGGCATGCTGATGCTGCCGCCTGTCATTGTCTCCCTGCCCTTCAAGCTGATATTCTTTGTGCTGGTTGACGGATGGTTTTTAGTCGCCGGCTCGCTGATCAGGAGTTTTAATCCGGTTTGACTGTTTCACGTCAAAAACGAAAAACCCCCCAGGCCACCAACAGGCCACCCGCCAGTGACAAAAAACCCCGCCGGAACACCGGCGAGGTTTTTGTTTACGCCACGCTTTGTGACAGCGCACGGCGGCTGGCCGCCAGCGTGCCAAGGTGGGAACCCCGGTTTTCAATGAACTGCCAGAGTCGGGGTTCATAGTCGCCAGCCACCGCCCCACGGACCGAGGGCCGGGCCATCAGGGCCTGACGCCAGGCGGCATTTTTTGGCTTTCCGGCCAGAATGGCAAAATCGCCGATCCGGTCAAACACATCAAAATAGCGAAATATCGGCCCGAAGACAGTATCGACAAGGCTGAACGTTTCGCCCCCGAAATAAGGTCCCCCGCCCAGCCGTTTCTCCAGCACTTCAAATTTCGCCGTTAACGCCTCTGCCTTTTCCCCAAACCTGTCGGCATCGGCAACGGAATAAAAACCGGCAATATCGCGCAATATCGCCGACCCGAATTCCATCCATGCCCGATGCTCGGCCCGCTCCAGGGGTGTGGCGGAATGCAGGGGGTGTTCTGTGGTTTCCTCGAGATATTCCAGAATAACCGCAGACTCGAAAATTACCGTGTCGCCCACCCGCAGCACCGGGGTTTTACCCAGCGGCGAGATTTTGGCAAACCAGTCCGGCTTGTTGGCCAGATCAATGTCGACACGCTCGAACGGCACCCCTTTTTCACTTAACGAAATCACCGCCCGCTGCACATAAGGGCACAAAACATGGCTGATCAGAACAAGCGGTTGTGTTTGACCCGGGGCCGGTTCGCGGTTTGACATCAGACACCTCCTTTTCAATGCACATGCATGTATATGGGGAACGTTGGGCAAATGTCAATCTTGATGCACTTGCATGGAGATGCTAGAAGAACCAGACAATGAACTCGCCAGACAAAAAAATCGTTGGGGCCTGGACTTCTCTGGTAAAGGCCCAGAGCACCGTGCGCTGCGAAATTGACGCGGCCCTGAAAAAGGCCGGGTTACCTGCGCTGGAATGGTATGACGTTTTGTGGGCCCTTGAACGGGGCGAAAAAGACGGCGTGCGCCCGTTCCAGCTTCAAAGTCAGCTCCTTTTGCCACAATATTCGGTATCTCGTCTGCTGGATCGGCTAATCGGGGCCGGACTGGTTGAATGCCGCAACTGCGAACAGGACGGGCGCGGCCAGGTGGCGATAATCACCGAAGCAGGAATTGCGATGCGGGCGCGCATGTGGCCGGTTTACGGGGCGGCGATCCAGCGGGCCCTGGGCGACAATATCACCGCCCGGCAGGCTCAAACGCTCATTGATGTCCTTGAAAAAATCACCGCCCCGGCGAGGGGAACAAGAGCCGGCCGCTAAAGTACCCCCACCCCTGACCCCTCCCCGCAAGGGGGAGAGGGAAGAAGCGGACCTCCAAGAGTGAAAGAACCCACACGCTCACAACTTATACATGCCCGGTTCTCAACGAGGACGGAGCGGCCGGTCAGGCCGCCCCCGCGGAGGCCCGCCAGAGGCGGAATAGCCGTGAGCGAAAACAGGAGGAAAGTGCGGAACTCCAAAGGCAAAAGCACCCCACGCTCACAATTTATACATGCCCGGTTCTCAACGAGGACGGAGCGGCCGGTCAGGCCGCCCCGCCGGAGGCGTGAGCGAAGCGAACTGCCGTGAGGCAAAGAAGAGAGCCCGTGCTCAGGCCGCGTCCCCACTATTTCCAACTTGCCCCGGCACCAATGCATCCTCTTCCCCATATCGGTCCCGATAGGCCGCAAGGAAAGCGTTCAGCGAGTCCACCCCGGCGATTTCCCTGGCGATAGCCCGGAACTGATAGCTCGAGGGCGCCGATTTTGAGGTAACGAAATCGAATATCGGCCACTCCGGCACATTGGCCATCATGTTGGAAAACTTCGCCCGCAGCCGGGTCAGCCCGATTTCATCGCTTGCCAGCGCGTAAGCGACAGCGGCCTTGATCAGATTGCCCCGCCCCTCCAGTTGCGCGGCTTCATTGCCTGCCTGCGCGGAATAAAGCCCTTCAAGCAGTTCCCCCGCTTCCCGGTAGCGCTTGCCCCGCCAGTGTGCATCGATGCGTAACAGGTCGGCATCGGCGCCCTCAAGACTGGCCAGCAGTTCCAGCGCCAGTTCGTTACGGCCGGCATCGATTAACGCCTTGGCCTCCAGCAACCGGCGTCGGCGTTCAAGATCGAGGGGCAGGTTGGCCAGTTGGGTGCGATAAAGCGCTTTGAGCGCCAGATCCGGTCGCCGATCGGCCAGTCGGATCACTGCCAGGTCGGCAGCAATGGCAGATCGTCCGGCGCCCCCAAGGCGGTTATCCACTTGATATTCCAAAAGGTTTGCCGCCTGATCCAGCAAATCGACGTCAATGAGCCGTCGGGCCAGATTGCGGATCATCTCATCGCCCCGGGTTCCCGATGGTGTAAGCTGACGAAAATCGTAAAAAATGCCCAGCGCCGCAACCGGCTCCAGCGCATCGGCCTTCCCGTTCAAATAAAGCTCGGCAAAGGTTTCCCTGCTTAAATTGAACAGCTCCCGGGTTTCCTCGGCGTTTTCGTGGGCGATGGTTGCCTGTCGCATGACTTCAAAACCAAGCCGGTATTCCCGGTTGCGAAAATAAAGCTGCCCTAAAAGCAGCTGCATTCTCGCCTCGAGCATATCGCCGCGCCAGACAAGCTGTTCCACCGCCAGGGTTTGCGCGGCCCGTTTGATGTCCAGTTTCCCCAGCCGGTCCAGAATGACCATGGTCCGCAACACGGCCTCGGCCCGGGCGGGGCGGTTGTCGGCCGCAATCGCCCCCGCATAGGTGTATAGCGCTTCTTCGTCACGACCTTCGATTTCGTCAATCCGGCCCGCCAGCACATTGGTCATGGCGGCATCCTGGCGGCTAAGGCGCAACTTGCCCAGATTCGACAGGAACCGCGAGGCCAGCACGCCATCCGCGTTTTCAACCGCTGCTCGCACGGCGGCGAAATAAAAGTCCCGTTGCACCCATTCGGGATACTGCCGGACCGCGCTTTCGGCCAGAAGACTGTCCTCGCGTGCCCGCACCCAGTCACCGGTGGCCACACGGGCCATGGTGCGCCACATAGCCGCGTCCAGCGCATCGAGATATTGATCGACCAGCAATCCGTCCAGCGCCTCGGTGGCCCGTCCCGCCAGCACATTGGCTGCCGCACGGGTGAGTTGTATCTTGTCGGCCAGTTCCGTGCGAACGCCATTTCGGGTCAGCACACCCAGGACCCCCAAAGCCTCCTGCGCCAGTTGGTTGGCCAGGTAGAACCGGGCCAGATCGAGCCGCGCGGCATCCAGAAATGGCCCTTCGCTATTGGCCGCCCGCGTCATCAGCTCTTCGCCAAGCCGGGTCAGTTCACTCCGGTCTGTCCGCACCAACGGCTCAAGATCGACAAAGCTTGCCCGCGCCATGGCGTCCTCGCGGGTGCCCGCACCGGCCAGTTCTCCGGGCTGGGAAAGTGTAAGCCCATCGCTTGCATCCACCACCACCAGATTGCCTTCTATGGTAACACTGACTTCGGGCCGCAACGGGCGCACCACCAGCCCGTGCACGGCCCGTACGGCAGAAAAATCGACAAATTCGAGCTTTCTGATGATCCCCCGCGCCGGCGCATATGCCGTTACCACGTTCAGAATATCCCCAACCTCGGGGTCACGAATCTGATGCACTTTCGCGGGCCGGCCCATATCGGCCACCAGTTGCACCGGACCGTCGGAACGGCGGCGGCGTTCGAACTCCACCGGCTCGGTGGGCGCAAATAAAATGTCGCCCAAAGAAAGCACCCAAGCCCGCCCTTCTGCGCCAAGGGTCGCCAGCCGGTTGCCATTTACATTCATGCGCACGATTTGCAGTTCCCGGGCCCGGTCCACTTCGTAGCCGTCACCGATAATATCAAATTCTGCGGGATCGTCCGGCTGAGAGATCTCCACATGGGTATCAAACAGCATCCAGATGGTATCGCCCCGCCTGAAAACGGCGGCAGGCGTGTCTTGCTCAAACGGAAATATCACCCGGACGGTATCGCCGATCTCGTTGATGAACGGGGTCAGTTTGACCTGATCTGTGTCAACCAGCGGCGGGGCCACCTCCCCCGGGGCCAGATTTTCAGCCGCCGCTTGTGCCCGGGCCTCAGCCGCCGATTTCTCGGTTTCAGCCCGCATGGCGGCAAACATTTCCGCGTCAAGGCTGACAACCAGCGGGTCCTGTTCGGCCAGTCTGGAGCTGAAATCAAAATCGAGCGCGAACTCGCGGTTGTTTTCCCGGGGGAAAAAACGCGCAACGGTGCCATCTGCGATTTTGAACTCCAACACCGATTGCGTGGGGGTGACACTGGCGGAAAATTCGATGATGTCATCGGGAAGGTTTACCGAAAATTCAGCGAGTTCAATCGCGATTGGCCATTCAAACGCCAGTCGCACCTGATCGCCGTCAACCGAAAACTCGGCCTCGGTTTCAATCGACCAGTCAAATTTTAACCGGGTGAAGGTGGGATTATGGCCAATTCTCAAGTCCACTTCAGGCGGGTTGATGCGAGCTATTTCCGCCCTGCGCTGCACTTCAGCGGCTGCGGCTGCCAGTTCCGCCCGCTTGGCCAGGGCCGCCACCACTTCACTGGGCAGGCCCGGCGGCAGGCCCCGCCAGGCGGCGGGCAGCAGATCAATATACAAGCGCTCGCCGGCCTCCATGATATTGAGGCGAAATTCACCCTTCAGGCCAAACCGGATACCGCGTCGATCCGGGTCGAGCCGGGCCACCGCAACATAATCTCCCAGCCGTTCGGTAACTTCAGGCAAAATGGTGCGTACCGGCTCGTCAAAAGCAATTACGAGCACGTTACCGTCATCGGTGATGGT
>JAADFY010000006.1:878-11607 GCA_013152625.1 Alphaproteobacteria bacterium | reverse complement strand
CCCTGGGGTTAAGGCCCCTAATGTTGCGTTTGCCGTTGCAATCGGGCGATTTCGTCCTTGATTTCAAGCTTTTTACGCTTGAGCGAAGTCAGGCGGATTAAATCGCGGCTTGCATGGGCCAGCTCCTCGCCGATTTCTTGCTCCAGGGACTGGTGGCGACGCTCCAACGCGGCAATGTGGGAAACAGATGTCATGTGCAACTCCCGATGTCTGCTGTGAACCGAATCATGGTGCCAAATTTCGCGGGTTTTGTCCAACTCGCATAAGCACGCACAACACGGTCAATGGTATACTTACCTTGGTGAAATGGGACCGCCCGGGACGGTTCACAAGTGCCCTGCGGCAATTTTGACAATCGTAGGCGCAACGATGAAAATGCGGTACAAGCGGGCACGCGCAATATGGGCGAACAACCCTTGAGCAACCGGGCCGATGTCACCATGATGGCACTGACAATGGAACAGCGGGCCAAACTGGGCATGGAGCTTGGGACAGCGCGCCAGGAGCATGCCGATCTGGACGCCGCCATCCATGCCCTGACCAGCGCCAGCGCCACCGATCGCATGCTCATTCAGCGCCTGAAAAAACGAAAACTGGCGCTAAAAGACCGCATCGTTGCGCTTGAGGCGTTGGTATTACCGGACATAATTGCCTGAATTGAAGGGGTCAGAATGAACCACAATCCACCCGTTGCCTTGATCATGGGCTCCCAGTCCGACTGGCCCCATATGCGCCATGCCGCCGAAACCCTCGACATGCTGAAAATAGCCTACGAAACGCGCATCGTCTCGGCCCACCGCACCCCGGACCGGATGTACGCCTTTGCCACCGGGGCAAAAGCGGCCGGGTTCAGGATCATAATTGCCAGCGCCGGCGGCGCCGCCGCCCTGCCTGGCATGATTGCCGCGTTAACAATGCTGCCGGTGCTGGGGGTGCCCGCTCCCACACAGGCCATGCACGGTCAGGACAGTTTGCTCTCCATTGTGCAAATGCCCGCCGGCATCCCGGTGGGCACATTGGCCATTGGCACCCCCGGCGCGATCAATGCCGCAATTTTCGCCGCCTCTATTTTGGCCCTTGGCGACGAGGAAGTCGCCCGGTCCTTGAAAAAATTCCGCGATCACCAGACCGAAACGGTGCCCCCTCGACCCGCCGATGCCCACTGACATGACACCCGACGGAAAAAGCGCGCAATCCCTTGCGCCCCTGGGCCCCGGCGCCACAATCGGCATTCTCGGTGGCGGGCAGCTCGCCCGAATGCTCACCATGGCCGCCCACCGCCTGGGGCTGAAAACCCACATATTTTGCCCGGACACTGAAAGTCCGGCCTTCGAAGTTACCCCCCACCACACCCGGGCCGCCTATTCCGATGCCGATGCTCTGGACCGGTTTGCCAGATCGGTGGAGCGGGTGACCTACGAGTTTGAAAACATCCCCGTGGGCGCCATTGCCATTCTTGAGCAGCACTGCCCGGTCATGCCCGGCGCAAAAGCGCTGGCAATCTGTCAGGACCGGCTGGCCGAAAAACGGTTCCTTTCAGGCCTCGGCCTTGTGGTTGCCCCCTTCCTGCCGGTTGAAACAATGGTCGATCTGAACCAGGCACGGCAGCGGCTGGCCGCGCCGGCAATTTTGAAAACCCGACGGCTGGGGTACGACGGCAAGGGCCAGCAACATATCGGTACGGACACCGAATCCGGTGCTGCCATTGCCGCCCTGGCCGGCGCCGGCGCGGTTCTGGAGGAATTCGTGGATTTTGACGCCGAAATCTCGATTATTCTCGCCCGGGGCACCAATGGCGAAATGGCCAGCTATGATCCCGCAAGAAACACCCACGAAAATCACATTCTGGCCACTTCCACCGTTCCCGCCGGGTTGCCCGCCCATGTGAGCAAAATGGCGACCCGGATCGCCGAGAAAATTGCCACCGCGTTCGAGTATGTGGGCGTGCTGGGGGTAGAATTTTTCCTTTGCGGCGAAACGCTCATAGTCAACGAAATCGCCCCCCGGGTCCACAATTCCGGCCACTGGACCGAAGCGGCCTGCGCCGCCTCGCAATTTGAGCAACACATTCGCGCCGTTGCCGGCTGGCCCCTTGCGGACCCGGTTCGCCATGCCGACGCGGTCATGCAAAATCTCATTGGCGATCAGGTCCGCGCTGTTGCCGCTGGCGAATCAGTGCCCGGTTGCAAAATCCATCTTTACGGCAAAAATGAAATCCGTCCGGGCCGGAAAATGGGTCACCTGACCCGTCTGACTGCCAGGGCGCGCTAAATTGCCGCTATTTGCGCCATCCATGGCAAGTCGAGACCACCGGCAATCCATCGGACCCGGGCTCGATATTTGCCTTGCCCGCGCTGGACACCAACAGGGGTATTTGTTATGTGAGCCTTTCAAGGTGACCGGAGTTCCGCTCGCCGAGAATTTGTGTTGCAAAAATTCCAAAATCAGCCGGTCTGATTTTTCAATTAAAGGAAGTATCGCGCGTGCAAGTCGTCGTTCGGGATAATAACGTTGACCAGGCGCTAAGAGCGCTGAAAAAGAAAATGCAACGTGAAGGCATTTTCCGCGAAATGAAACTTCGCAACTATTACGAAAAACCTTCGGAAAAAAAGGCGCGGCAAAAAGCGGAAGCTGTCCGGCGCGCACGTAAGCTTGCCCGAAAACGCGCTCAGCGCGAGGGTTTGATCGCCAAAAAGTAGCCCGCGTTCGGCCTCGGGCGTGCCATCGGGTGCGCCCGGAGGCGCTCTGCCGGGCAATCGCGAATTTTCTGCCGCCCCGAAACCGTTCGCCATGCCGGCCCGTGCTTCTGGCTGGCGGTGCCCATTGGCAAAAACAGTTGATTTTCCTTGCCATTGACCCCGCAGAGCTTTAGTTCCAACTGATTGTTGTCTAGTATTGCGTCGCCACGCACATTCTTTTTTTTAGCGCTGAAATCCAAGTTCGCGCTGACCAAAACCCGTTCCAGCTTATTCCAAGGAGAGAACAAAATGCGCATTATCCTCGCGGCCGCTGCCGCACTGGCCCTATCCGTTATTCCCGCCGCCGCCGACCCAAGTGTTCAGGTCGGGCGCCTGTCCTGCACCGTTGAAGGCGGCGTCGGGCTTATCATCACCTCCACCAAGGCGCTGAACTGCACGTTCACCAAAAAAGACGGATCCCATGAGCATTATTCGGGCAAGATCACCAAAATCGGTCTGGATATCGGCATAACCAAAAGCACCCAGATTGAATGGCTGGTATTTACCGCTGCGGGCAAGTCCTATTCCAGCCGCGCCATGGCCGGTAATTTTGTCGGTGCCAGCGGCGAGGCGACCTTTGGGGCCGGTCTTGGCGCCAATTGGCTGATCGGCGGCTCAAAGAACGCCTTTTCCCTTCAGCCCTGGAGCGTTCAGGCCCAGACCGGGTTCAACCTCTCGCTTGCCGGCACCATTCTAACCCTGAACTGATCAGGACCGGCTCTACTTGAATTAAAAGGCGCTGCCCCTAGAGCGTTGTCAGGAAAAGTGGAAGCCGGTTTTCCGTCCGACAACGCGACCAAGCAAAAATCAGTGGGCAGCCGCCACAGAGCAAACGCGATACATCAAAGACCTACAGCCCTGTTTTGATTCCATCAAAACAGGGCTGTAGGGCGGCGTCTTTTTTGTAAAAAAATCCTATATCTGCCGGTCAATTCCCACTGCCTGACGCAGGGTTTTAATGTGATGGGCCGGACGGACCCAGTCGGCGCTGGTCTCGATCCAGTATAGCGAGTGGGTGAAAAACCGCCCCCAGACACCCGGGCGCCGGATTTTTACCGGCCGGTCCAGAACGCCGTTGCCAAACCGGTCCGGACCCGAAACCGGCCCGCTGATCGGATCGCCCAGCAAAAACAGCGCTTCGTCAAACGGGTCGAAGATGTTGGCCCAGCGCACCACGGAAAATACCGCCCCATGGTGGGCGACTTTTTGCCCTTTGGCGTCGGTGTAGACCGCAAGATTTTCCCGGTCATATGGCTGGGCCGGCGCCGTCGGCAACACCCGTTCGCGCTTCATGCGCTCAAAATCCGCCCGGTCCTGGGTAATCAGAAACTGGGCGCTGGCCAGCGGCGAGCCAAGGGCGATGAAATCAGACACCTTCCAGCCTGCCGGGCAGGTCCCCGCACCGTCCTGTTGCGCAGCCCCGCGCTGACAGCGCAATTGATTAAACGCCGCCCACTGCAACCCCTGATAACGCTCTACATCGCCGGCCTGCCAGCCATGTTTGTCAGCTCCGGCCACAAACGCATCCACCGCCAGAAGAGCACTGGCATCGGCGGGCGGATTATCCTTGGTCGGCCCCCCCTCCCGCCACAATATATGCAACAGATCATAGGCGAGCACCGAACCCAGCGAATGCCCGATCACCACCACCCGGTCATAGGCCGGATCGTCGTGTAGGGCCCGCAACAACCGCAAACCCCGATTGCGCACGCTTTGCCGACTTTGCACCGTTTGCGTCTGGGCGCTTAAATAACTCGCCGCATCGCCGAAATAGGGCAGCAGCAGCCGCAGGGCGACGTAAAACTCCACCACCAGTAAATTGATCACCCAGGCAACCGGGTAATTAAGGTAAACCCACATGATCGAAAGCGTTACCGCCACGACAATGGCAAATGGGGGCACCTTGTTCAGCCAGCCGGCCCCGCGAAAAAACTTCGGCACCAGAAGAACGGCCAGCGCCCCCCCGCCAAGGATCAGGCCCGGCAGCGCCCGGGGCTCCAGCGCCACCGCAATCCAGTTGGTATGAATGAGTTGCGAAACCGACAGCACCGCCGTCCAGAACAAAACGATCGCCACAAGCGAAAACACCCAGAACAAAGTCCACGGCGCCCGCACGTCATCGGGCACCTCGGTGGGGTCTATCCACAAAAGCCGGCGCAGCCAGCGCCACAAATTTCGCAGGGAATTTTCATTGAGCAGATCAGCGTAATAAAGTTCGAAAAAGTCCGTCTTGCGACCATTGTGGGGCGGCGTGGTGATACGCTGGAGTTCATAAAGCCCGCTTTTGCTGTCGGGCACGATCCAGATATTCTGGCCGTCTTTATCGGCTCCGGCGCCCTTTTGCGGCATCAGATTGGCGTTGAACTGCCATAACACTTTTACGAAATCACGAATGGTCCCCATGGGGCGCTGCTCGCCCTGACCATGCACCACCACGATGGCCTGACGTTTGATCGGCGTTGGTTCGGGGTTTGCCGATCCGGCGGCCCCGGTCTTGCCTGTTGCCAACTGCCCGCCTCCCGGTGTGCTGAACTTAAAAGATGCGGGCGACCGGCCAACACAATATGCGCGGATCAATCACCCGCACTACATCACGGACCCACATGAAAAATGTGACCTAGTGCCCCAGCGCCTTGACGATATCCTCGGCCATTTTTTTCGCATCCCCAAACAGCATCATTGTGTTATCGCGGAAAAACAACTCGTTCTGCACCCCCGCATACCCCGCCGACATGCCCCGTTTGATGAACAAAACCGTACCCGCGTCCTCCACATTGAGCACCGGCATGCCATAAATGGGCGAAGTCTTGTCGGTTTTTGCCGACGGGTTGGTCACATCGTTGGCCCCGATGACAAACGCAACGTCCGACTGGGCGAACTCGGAATTGATGTCCTCGAGTTCAAACACTTCGTCATAGGGCACATTTGCTTCCGCCAGCAGCACGTTCATATGCCCCGGCATGCGCCCGGCCACCGGATGAATGGCATATTTGACCTCCACCCCTTCCGCCTTGAGCAGATCGGCCATTTCGCGCAAAGCGTGCTGGGCCTGCGCCACCGCCATGCCATAGCCGGGCACGATGATGACCTTTCCGGCATTTTTCATCATGAACGCCGCATCGACGGCCGAACCCTGCTTGACCGGCCGGGTTTCCTCTTCGCCCCCCGCCGGCCCGGCGCTGTCGCCGCCAAAGCCGCCCAGAATGACCGAGATAAACGACCGGTTCATGGCCCGGCACATGATGTAGCTTAAAATAGCACCCGACGAGCCCACCAGCGCGCCGGTGATGATCAGGGCGGTATTGCCAAGCGTAAAGCCGATCCCCGCCGCCGCCCAGCCCGAATACGAGTTCAGCATCGAGACCACCACCGGCATATCGGCCCCGCCAATGGGGATGATCATGAGCACGCCCAGAACAAGGGCCACAGCGGTTATCGCCCAGAACCACCCCTCATCACCGGGGATGGAGAACTGCCAGACCAGAAATACCAGCAACAAACCAAGCGCCCCGTGAAGCACATGGCGGGCCGGCAGAATGATCGGGGTGCCCGACATGCGCCCGTCCAGCTTGAGGAATGCGATCACCGAGCCGGTAAAAGTAAAAGCGCCAATGGCAGCCCCAAGGCTCATTTCCACTAGCGCCTGGACATGGATGACCCCCCCGGTGGCAATGTCGAAAGCCTCCGGCGCGTAAAGAGCCGCCGCGGCCACAAATACCGCTGCCATCCCCACCAGCGAGTGAAACGCTGCCACAAGCTGGGGCATGGCGGTCATGGCGATCTTGCGGGCCATGACCGCGCCGATCACGCCGCCAATGCCCATGCCGCCCAGAATGAGCGCCCACGATACCGGGTCGGAAACCCCCGCCACCGCCAGAGTGGTCAAAATGGCAATCGCCATGCCAACCATGCCGAAAATGTTGCCCTGTCGGGCCGAGGCGGGACTGGACAGTCCGCGCAGGGCCAGAATGAACAACACCCCGGCAACCAGATACAATACCGCTGCTAGATTGGCCGACATGGCGCGCCCCTAACCCTTCTTTTTATACATTGCCAGCATACGCTGGGTGACTAAAAAGCCGCCGAATATGTTCACGCTGGCCAGGATGAGGGCCAGAAAACCAAAGACCTTCGATGCCCAGCTGCCCCCGTCGATAAGTTGCACCCCCACGGCCAGCAGGGCCCCGACCACAATAACCGAGGAGATCGCGTTGGTGACGCTCATGAGGGGGGTGTGCAGGGCCGGGGTTACGCTCCAGACCACAAAATAGCCGACGAAAATCGCCAGAACGAAAATCGACAGTCGAAAAAAGAACGGATCAATCGCTTCCATGTTCCTGCGGACCTTTTTTTAACCTTTTGTCGCGGGTTTGCGCGGATTGCTTTTTGCCTTTGCCGGCGTGAATTTGGCCGGCTTGGATTTGGCCGACGTTGATTTCTTCGGTTCAGTTTTTGCCGGTTTGCCGGCTTTACCCGAAACTTTTTCAGCCGCCGCAACCAGATTGGGATGCACCACCACCCCGTTGCGGGTCAAAACGGTGGCCGTGACCAGCTCATCTTCCCAGTCAACCGCCAGTTCTTTTGTTTCCCCGTCAATCAGCGTCGTCACAAACGCGAGGAGGTTCTTGGCATAAAGCTGGGAGGCGGAACTGGCGATCCGCCCCGGCACATTCAAATAGCCCACAATGGAAACGTGGTTGTGCACCACGACCTTGCCCGGTTGTGCCAGTTCGCAGTTGCCGCCCCGCTCCACGGCCAGATCCACCACCACCGAACCGGGCGCCATGGATTCAACCATGGCCTTGGTCACCAGCCTCGGCGCCGGCCGGCCCGGGATCAACGCCGTGGTGATCACAATGTCCTGCTTGGCGATATGGCCGGCCACCAGCTCGGCCTGTTTGGCTTGATATTCCTTGCTCATTTCCTTTGCATAACCGCCTGCGGTTTCGGCGGCGCGGAATTCATCATCTTCCACCGCAACAAATTTGCCGCCCAGGGATTGAACCTGTTCGCGGACCGCGGGGCGCACATCGGTGGCCGAAACCACCGCCCCCAGCCGCCGTGCCGTGGCGATGGCCTGTAATCCGGCCACACCTGCCCCCATGACAAAAACCTTGGCCGGCCGGATTGTCCCCGCCGCCGTCATCATCATCGGAAATGCCCGGTCAAACACCGATGCCGCGTCGATTACCGACTGATAGCCGGCGAGGTTGGCCTGGCTTGAAAGCACATCCATGACCTGCGCCCGAGTAATGCGTGGCATGAATTCCATGGAAAAAACCGTGACGCCGGTCTGGCCCAGGGCGGCAATCTCACCCTCATGGCCGTAAGGGTCCATCATGCCGATCAACAGCGCGTCTTTGGCAACCCCTTTGAGCGACGAAGCCGTTGGCCGGCCCACACAAAGCACAATTTGCGCATTTTTGATCGTTTCCGCGCGGGTCTTGCCGATTGTCGCTCCAGCCTGGCTGAACGCGTCATCGGGTATGCGCGACCCTGTGCCGGCCCCGGCCTCGACAACAATTTGCGCCCCCAGCGCGCCCAGTTTCTCAACGGTCTCCGGCGTGGCCGAAACGCGCCCTTCGCCGGCCGCTTCCTCCCCGATCACGGCAATTTTCATGGAATTACTCTTTCCTTAAACCAGGCGGTCGCAAATTCGACACGAAACCCGCCAGCCGGACCCGGGTCCGATGTTTGGCCGGGAATTGCCCGAACCGACCGGAAACCGGACGGTCAGTCCCGCTAGAGCGTTTCCAGGATAAGTGGACCCGGTTATCCGATTCGGAAACGCAACCAAATAAAGAACCAAGAGCCCTGTTTTGTCACGATCAAAACAGCGCTCTAACGCCGCTTTGAAAGGGCGACAAACACCGCCCCGCCAATGCCAGCGAGCACAACCACCAGAGCCAGAAACGGCAAGCCGGCCACCAGCCCGAAATACATGGCAACCAGCAAGACCACAAAGAAGGCGATGGACCATTTGAACAGGACCAGCAGCCCGCGATAGGTTGCAATCTGATCCGGCATCACGCCGCTATCGTTTTCAGTCGCCATATTTTTTACGTCCCCTGTTCTAGTCGTGTTGTTCTGCGTCAAGCTCGTCAATCAGACCCTCGATCATCGACAGGCCGAGAGCCCAGAAATCCCCGTCACGCGCATCCAGCCCGAACGGCGCCAGCAACGCCGAATGATGCTGCGAGCCACCTGCCTTCAGCATCTCGAAATAGCGCTCGACGAACCCCTCCGGTGCGCTTTCATATTTCGCATAAAGCGAATTCACAAGGCAGTCGCCGAACGCATAGGCATATACATAAAACGGCGAGTGAATGAAATGGGGGATATAAGCCCAGAAAATCTCGTATCCTTCATTCAGTTTTACCGCCGGCCCCAGGCTCTCCGCGCTCACTTCAAGCCAGAATTCGTTAAGTTCCTCGGTCTTGAGTTCCCCTTTGCGCCGGGCATTGTGCACCTTGCGCTCAAACGAATAAAAGGCGATTTGCCGCACCACCGTATTGAGCATGTCCTCGACTTTTTTGGCCAACAATCCAAAACGCTGCCGCCGGTTGGTGGTTGCCGCTAAAAGAGAGCGAAAAGTCAGCATTTCGCCAAAAACGCTGGCGGTCTCGGCAAGGGTGAGCGGCGTGCCGGCCATGAGCGGGCCCTGGCCTGCCGCCAGACGCTGATGCACACCATGCCCCAGTTCATGGGCCAGCGTCATCACGTCCCGGGGTTTGCCCAGATAATTGAGCATCAAATAGGGATGGGCGCTGGGCACCGTGGGATGGGCAAACGCCCCCGGCGCCTTGCCCTCACGCACCGGCGCATCGATCCAGCCCGAATCAAAGAATGGCGAGGCCAAATCCCGCAATTTCGGCGAAAACCGCCCATAGGCGTCCATGACCATCTCGACGGCCTCCGACCAGCTGAACAACCGGTCGTCATCGTCCGGCAGCGGCGCATTGCGGTCCCAGGCATTTAACTGGTCCTGCCCCAGCCATTTCGCCTTCATGGCGTAATATCGGTGCGACAGGCGCGGATAGGCGTCACGCACCGCACCCTCCAAAGCATCCACCACCTCACGCTCCACCGAGTTGGCCAGATGCCGGCTGTCTGCAATGTCACTAAAACCCCGCCAGCGGTCAGAAATTTCCTTGTCCTTGGCAATCACATTGGTGATGTGGGTAAACAGGCGCTTGTTGGTCTCAAGGGTTCCCGTCAGGCCGCCAAACGCGGCTTTGCGCTTGGCCTGATCCTTATCGGTCAAAAGAGTAAGCACCGGCTCCAGCGCCAGTTGCTCGCCCTCAACCTCGAATTTAAGGCTCGACATGGTCTCGTCGAACAAACGGTTCCAGGCCGCGCTACCGGTGACCGATTTGTCGTGAAACAGTTCCTCGACCCGGTCCTCAAGCTGATGGGGCCGCGCCTTGCGCAATTCCACAAACCACGGCTTGTAGTGCGCCAGCGCCGGATCGGCCTTAAACGCCGCCCCCATGACGTCATCGTCAATACGATTGATTTCGAGGGTAAAAAACAACAATGGCGTGGATAGCGCGGTGAGCTGTTCATTCATGTCACCGAGAAATTTCGCCCGGTCCGGGTCGGCGGTGTTTTGCGCGTAATTAAGATAAGCGAACGATCCGATTCGCCCCATGACATCGGACACCGCCTCGTAGCGTTTGACCGCTTCAGCCAGCCCCCCCTTTTCAGCCAGCGCCAAAAGCTTGCCCTTGAACTGCGCGGCAATCGATTTGGCCTCCACGGTGCAGTGCTCAAGATCGGCGGAAAGCTGCGGCGCGTCCGTGCCCTCATAAAGATCGCTAAGATCCCATTTCGGCATCGGGCCCAGGCCCGCATTCCCCGGTTGCGCCTTTGCACTGTTCCCATGGTCTGCTCCGGCCACGCCCTGGCCAACCCTGATCGTCATATTGTGTCCTGATACATCGATGAAAATCGGCGGCGACCATACCCCCCCCGGCAAGCGCTGCCAAGCC
>JAADFY010000006.1:0-807 GCA_013152625.1 Alphaproteobacteria bacterium | reverse complement strand
GCTCGCCCCTAACCTGCCGCAAAACAAAACCTGAACTGATTCGTATTTTCCCGGAGTTTGGCTATTGGCCCGACGTATTCTAGTAGTCGATGACACCCCTGATCAATGTGCGTTAATTGCCCGGATGCTTGCGAGCGCCGGGTATGTTACCTGCACGGCGAACTCCGGCCCCGCCGCCATGAAAATCATTGCCAGCGACCCCGCGCTTGGTGCCATCATTCTCGATCTGGTCATGCCCGACATGGACGGATTCGGGGTCCTGGCCGCCCTGAAAAACTCAAAAACTCCCATCCCGGTCATTGCAATTGCCGCCACCGAAGACGATCAGGTCATCACCTCTGCCCTAAAGGCGGGCGCCACCGATTATGTGGCCCGGCCCATTACACCCACCCGGCTTCTGACCTGCCTGGCCAACGCGATCCGGCTCGCCCGGTTCTCCCTCCAGCCCGCCCGGCAACCCTTTTCCCCTCAACCCGACCCGAGCCGGCTACTGCTGCCCGGCACCGTCAGCGACCGGAAATACAGCCCGGCCATGAACCTTTTGGCTGAACGGGCACGTCGGGCCGCCCGCTCCCGCCACCCGGTACTCATTGAAGGCGAACCGGCAACGGGAAAGTCGGCGCTGGCCGGTGAGATATACCGGGCCGGCCCCCGGGCCGCAAAGCCGGCCCTGGTCATGGATTGCCACAGCCATGGCCCGGCGTGCGAGGCCACCCTTTTTGGCACCACCGATCGCCCCGGACTTTTGGCCCGCGCCCAGGGTGCGACGTTGATTCTCGAGGAGATCGGCGATCTGGAGTTGGCCAC
>JAADFY010000005.1 GCA_013152625.1 Alphaproteobacteria bacterium | reverse complement strand
ACGATGGCCTCGGTGCCCGGGGCCAGATAGGCCTGGGCCAGCAAATGCAGCAATTCGTCCGACCCGGCACCGCACATGATCCGATCGGGGTCGATATCGTGGGCCTTGGCAATGGCCAGACGCAGCAGCCGGGCCGAACCGTCGGGATAAAAAGCGGCGTTGCTCAGGGCATCGACCGCCGCTTTCAGGGCCTTCGGGCTGGTGCCAAGGGGGCTTTCATTGGCGGACAATTTGGCCAGCACCGGCCCGTTTTCAACCCGGGAACGCCCAGGCCTGTAGGTGGCGATATGCGCTATGCTTTCGTTTGGACGGGGACGGTCTGACATTGTGACAATTTACCGAAAATTGGGACGGACGGACGGGACGACAACGTGTGCTTCGGAGGCGGCGCGCACCTTAAAGCATGTGGGCGCCGTCAGGCAAAGAACATCGTGTTACGAACCACCGACGGGCAGCGCGGGTTGGGGCGCCAGATCGGGCAAGCGGATCAGCCGGCCCGAACGGGCCCGGCGAATGACCGCCGGATAGTTCTGGCGTACCGCGCGAACCAGCATGATGCCCGCCAGGGGCGACCCGAGCAGTCCGCCCACCCGTTCGATGGCCCCCGCTGATCGCACCAGGGGCAAAAACTGGCTCGGGGGGACATGCAATACATCGCACCAGGCCACCGGAACAAACGAATGCTGGCGCAACAAACGACCCAGTTGGGAACGCGAAAACGGGTTGCCCTGACCAAACGGGTTATTGTCGCGCTGGGCCCAAAGACCCCGGCGCCGGGGCACGGCGATGATAAGATGGGCCCCCGGTGCGGTAATCCGCCAGATCTCGCGCATCAGTTCTTCAGCGTCGGCCACATGTTCGAGGGCATGAAACGCCAGGACTAAATCAATGGCCGCGTCGGTGAGGGGCAACTCAAGCAGATCGGTTAAAACCGTGTGGTTTTGTTCCCCGGGCGGCCAGGAAATCACGCCCTGACGGGCCGGCATGAACGCAATGACACGCTCCGATTTACCCAGATAGGGGCGAAGGTAAGGGGTGGCGAACCCCAACCCGACCACCCGCCGCCGGCCGTCCATGACGTCGATATTGGACAGCGCTTGTTGCACCAGGCGCCGGGAAATCCGGCCCAGGGGCGTTTTGTAAAAATCCACAAGTTCGGCTACGGCAATTGCCATAACGTACCTATTAGCCAGCCGGAACCCGGTGCGGCAAGGGCCAGCGGGTGAGGCCATGGTTATACCCCCCAGGGCAAACCGGTGAATTGTTGTTTTTGCGGATTGGGTTTATGTACCATTGTCACGGGCTGGAAAACGCTCTTAACCAAAGCAAGGATGAATACATTGGCGTTTGAAATTATCTGCCGTCCGGTTCTGGGCGACAACTACGCGGTGCTCATTCACTGCCCCCTGACGGGCAAAACCGCGGCCATAGATGCGGCCAGCGAAACGGCCTATGACGGGGTGCTGGCCGAGACCGGCTGGCGGATCGACATGATATTGATCACCCATCATCATGGTGACCACACCGATGGTATCGGGGCGTTAAAACAACGCTTTGGCGCCGAGGTGATCGGCCCGGAGGGCGAGCGTGACAAGATTGTTGGCCTGGACCGGACCGTGGGCGGCGGTGAAAGGATTGCGCTGGGTGCCCAAAATCTGGAAATCATTGACACGCCGGGCCACACGCTGGGGCATATCGCCTATTTTGATCCGGCGGGAAAAAATCTGTTCTCAGCCGATGCTCTGTTCTCTTTAGGGTGCGGGCGCATGTTTGAGGGCACCCCGGGGCCCATGTGGGCGGGACTTGAGAAATTGCGCGACCTGCCGGACGAAACCGAGGTTTATTGCGGCCACGAATATAGTGCGGCCAACGCGAAATTCGCCCTGTCGGTGGACCCCGACAATCCGGCCCTTGTGGCTCGGGCGGCAGAAATCGCGCGGTTGCGGGCCGACAACAAGCCCACGGTGCCGTTTAATCTGGGGATCGACAAGGCGGCCAATCCGTTCCTGCGCGCCGACGACCCCGCCCTTGCCGCCCGCATGGGGCTGGCCGGTGCCAACCCTGGGGACGTGTTTGGTGCCATTCGCAAAGCCAAGGATAATTTCTAGCGTTTGTGCCCGCATTTGTTGTTGTGGACGCTCAGATGCCGGAACGGTCCTAACCATGCCGGTTTACGCTGGGATTAACAAAACCTTAACATTGCCTTTTGCGGCTGGCATACTGGTTCAAGCGGGCCAACCTTAAACAAGCTCATGCCGACCGGCCCGCTTCGCCCCGGAGCGCGCCATGCACGAACCAGAAGCGGTCAGCAAGAAAAAACCCGATGGCAAATCGGTAAGGCAATTTCGTCTGCCGACGGTTATAGAGTTCGTCCGGGAGCAGCCCGTTAACGATCTGGGGCCGTGCGGGGGGTTTTGGCAACTGGCGCCAGCCGCTGCCCTTCTGGCCTCAGCCCAGGCTTACCGGGCCAATGCAAACAGACTGGTGCGCCGATTGCCCGCCGGCACAATTCGCGCCCTTAGCGCGTAAAAACCGGCGCGCCCTTAGCGCGTAGATCCGGCCCGATCTTTATTCAGCAGAAATTCCCGGCGCGCCCTTAGTGCGTAAAAACCGGCGTGGTTTTTATTGAGTGGAAATTTTCGGCGCGCGGGGGTTTTTCGGGGCGAGGAAGCGGGCCACCGTGTCCACCAGCGACATGAGCATGCAGGTAAAAAACAGCGAAGTCGCCGCCGCCGGCACCAGAACGAATTCGGCCAGATAAATCAAAAGCACCACGGCTGAACCCGACCGGCCAACCAGGGTGGACGAGGCATTGCGGGCGGCCCGGGCAATTTCAAACAGCAACAGCGCCAGCGCCAGCACCACCAGCAAATCGCCAACGCTCAAGGTCCAGATTGCGCCAGAGGCCATATCGAGAGAAAATACCGGTGATGCCCAGCCGTTGGCCCTGTCCCCAACCACATCAAAGGCAACAAGATTGTAGATTATCAGTGGAATGACCAGCAATGGGGGGATCCACATGAGCGCTGCTCCGTTCTTGCTGCCGCTTTGTCCTGAAAATCGAGAACCGGGGGCCGACCGGGGCAAAGTTGCGCCAAACAACCGGCAAAGTAAACACCAGACCAGCCCGGGCTTGATCCGGGGTCTGGCAATATCAGGTCCCGACTCGGTGGCCGGGACGGTGCGGTTTGGGTGCAGGCAGCCGCCAGGATAAATCCCGGACCAGTCCGGGCTTGATCCGGGGTCTAGCAATCAGGCCCTAGTCGCGGGGTGCCAATATCTGGCGACCGCGATATTTGCCGGTTTTCAAATCGATATGATGGGGCCGGCGCAACTCACCGCTTTCCTTGTCCTCCACAAAAGCAGCGCCTTTTAGAGCATCGGCGGAGCGGCGCATACCGCGCCTGGAGGGGGAAATCTTTCGTTTGGGTACGGCCATAGTCAAACTCCGTTGCGGGGTCTCGACCCGGGCAGACTTCTTGCCGCCGGGGAGCGGTCACTTGTAACTTCGATGGGATTGGCGCGGGTTATACAGAGCCGGCGCGCCATTGGCTAGAGCCTGGCGGGACAAAATGGCGCCATGGTTTTTGCATGGATGGCCCGCCCGGTCCTTTCGTGGCCGAACCAGGATCTCCATGCGACAAAAAACCCCGACCGGGACGGGGGCTTGTAAATAACTGACCGGATAGTTAGTTACTGCGTCGTAACGAGCCACACTCATTTGAGCTTGGGCAAAACCCGACACACGAGGCAAGCAGATATGACGCCACCCCATCTTCCGGGCAGTCCGAAATTTCGCCGCCGGGCCGAAGCGCGGCCCGATGAGGTGCTCGATGCGGCCCTTGAACTATTTGTTCGCAACGGGTTCTCCGCGACCCGGGTTGAAGATATTGCCCGGCGTGCCGGCATTTCGAAAGGATCGGTGTACCTTTATTTCCCGTCCAAAAAAGCCCTCATGGAAGGGTTGGTGCGACGGGCGATCACGCCGGTGACCCAGGGCGCATTGGCGCTGATCGGCAAATCCAGTGGCGATCCGCGGGCGACGATTTCCATGGTTTTACGACATCTGGCCACCCGGCTGGGCGACCCGGCAACGCTGGCGGTGCCCAAGCTGATTCTGCGCGAGGCGCCGTCTTTTCCCGAAATTGCCGAAGTCTACAAATCGGAGGTGTTGGCCCAGGCGCTGCCGGTATTTGAAAATCTGATCGCCAAGGGCATTGCCGAGGGGTATTTGCGGCCCGTGGACCCCGAACTGACCATTCGCTCGATCATGGGCCCGGTGCTGGCCCATATTCTGCTTGGTGAGGTTTTTGGTCTGGCACCCAGGGGCGGGCCGTCCATGGACCGACTGGTGGAAAATCATCTTATAATTTTGTTCGACGGCCTTGGTGTTGCGCAAAATCCCGGCGCTGAAAAAGGAGCGCGACCATGAACGAGTTTTTTGTCTGGCTCACCGGCCTGATCGCCATCCTTGTGCCCGGCGCCGGCGGGGAGCCATCCCATCTGTATAACGGGTATATCGAAGCGGAATATGTGTATGTCGCTCCGGCCAGCCCGGGGCGCATAACCGGGCTTGAGGTGCAGGCGGGAGACTGGGTGGAAGAAGGGGCAGTTCTTTTTGTGCTCGATGCGGGCCGTGAAAAAGCCGCTCTTTTGGCCGCAACCGCCCGGGAGGAAGTTGCACGGGCCACATGGCGCAACCTGGAAACGGGCAGCCGGGAGGCGGAAGTCGCTGTTATCCGCGCCTCTTTGTCCAAGGCGAAAGCCGATCAGACACTGGCCGCCGGCGCTCTTGAGCGCAGCGAAAAGCTCAACGCACAGGGGCTGGCCTCCCGGGCCAGACTGGACCGCGACCGGGCAAATCTGGCCAGCGCCAACGCCCAGATGGCCCAGCTTGAGGCCCAGCTTGAAGTTGCCGGGCTGCCGGCGCGCGAAGGGCAGATCGCCGCCGCCCGCGCCGCCATTGATGCCGCAGAGGCCGACCGCGAACGGGCCAGTTACGATCTTGACAACCGCCGGGTTACCGCTCCGGCCAGCGGGCGGATCGAACAGGTCTATTTCATGGAAGGGGAAGTTGCCGCCACCGGCACGCCTGTGGTCTCGCTTTTGCCGCCGGGGCAACTCAAGGCCCGGTTCTTTATTCCCGAAACCGAGCGCATGGCGTTTGGTCTGGGGGACACGCTGGCCCTTGAATGCGACGGTTGCGAAGCCGGACTGGTGGCCACGGTCTCGTTCATGGCATCGGACCCGCAGCACACACCGCCGATCATATTCAGCCGCGACGAGCGTTCCCGGCTGGTGTTCATGGCCGAGGCGCGCATCGATGACGGAGCGGGCCTGCTGCCCGGCCAGCCGATCACGTTGACGGTGCAGCCATGAGCGTGGAAGCCCCGGGAGATAATTTGCCGCCCGCTCCCGCGATCACTGTGACCGGCCTTTCCAAGCGTTTTGGCGACAAGCTGGTGGTGGACGGGCTGGATATGGCGGTGCCCCGGGGGTCGATCTACGGGTTTTTAGGCCCCAATGGCTCAGGCAAGACCACCACCATTCGCATGATGTGCGGGCTTTTGACCCCGGATGCCGGCAGCGGCCAGTGTCTGGGGTTCGACATCCGTACAGAAGCGCTCAAGATAAAAGAGCAGGTGGGATATATGACCCAGAAATTCTCGCTTTACGAGGATTTGTCCATTCGCGAAAATCTCGATTTTATCGCCCGCATGTACCAGGTGCCCGGGCGCCGGGAGCGGGTTGAGGCCGCCCTTGCGGATTTAGGGTTGTCGGATCGGAAAAACCAGCTTGCGGGCACCCTGTCGGGGGGCTGGAAACAGCGCATGGCCCTGGCCGCCTGCCTGTTGCACGACCCCAAGCTGCTACTGCTCGATGAACCCACCGCCGGGGTGGACCCCAAGGCCCGACGGGAATTCTGGGACGAAATCCGCCGGCTGTCGGCCCGGGGGGTCACGGTGCTGGTTTCCACCCACTATATGGACGAAGCCGCCCAATGTGATTTCATCGCCTATATTGCTTATGGCAAAAAGCTGATCGACGGGCCGGCGGCAGAAATACCGGCTATGATCGGACTGCACACCTGGCGGGTGGACGGGCCGGACCTTGCAAAGCTGGAGGTGGAACTCAAAGACACCAACGGGGTCGAGCAGGTGGCCCGGTTTGGCGCGGTGCTGCATGTTTCAGGCACCGATGGCCCGGTGCTGGAAGCCATTGCGAAATCCCATGTCGCCCGGGGCACCCACCACTGGCAGGAAAAAAAAGCCGAACTTGAAGAGGCGTTTATTTTTCTCATGGCCGGGGCCAAGGACAATTTTGTCGCGCCCGAGGCCAGGAAATCATGAGCGGTTTTTCCGCCGGCCGGTTCATGGCGGTGCTGATCAAGGAATTCATCCAGATGCGCCGGGACCGGGTCACGTTCGCCATGATCATCGGCGTGCCGATCATGCAGTTGATCCTGTTTGGCTATGCGATCAATTCGGACCCGAAAAACCTGCCGACACTGGTGGAAATGGCCGATAGCGGCCCCGTGGCACGGGCGGTCATTTCGGGCATGGCCAATTCGGAGTATTTTGATTTTATCGGTGTGGTTACCGGAATTGGCGAGGGCGAAGAGGCATTGCGGAGCGGGCGGGCCAATTTCGTCGTGGTCATCCCGCCCCATTTCGAGCGTGACATTATCCGCCGGCAATCCCCCAGCCTGCTTCTGGTGGCTGACGCCTCCGACCCGACCGCCGCCGCCGGAGCCGTGGGCGCCATGAATGCGATTGTTGACGTGGCCATGCGGGAAGTGCTCATCGGACCGCTGGCAGCGGCGGCGAGGGCGCCACCGCCGTTCTCGGTTATCGTCCACCGCCAGTTTAACCCCGAGGGGCGCACCTCGACCAATATCGTGCCCGGACTTTTAGCCATCATCCTGTCCATGACCATGGTCATGATTACCGCCATTGCCATTGTGCGGGAGGCCGAAAAAGGGACCATGGAGACCCTGATCGCCACCCCGGTGCGGCCCATTGAGGTCATGATGGGCAAGATCATCCCCTATGTGCTCATGGGCTATTTGCAAACGGCGGTTTTCCTGCTGGCTGCACAGCAAATGTTTGCGGTGCCGTTCGAGGGTAGCGCGTTTGCGTTTTTTGTCGGGTTCAATCTTTATTTGCTGGTCAATCTGGCTCTGGGGTTTTTGATCTCCACGGTGGCGCGCAATCAGATGCAGGCCATGCAGATTTCATTCTTTACCCTTTTGCCGACCATATTGCTGTCCGGCTTCATGTTCCCGTTTGCGGGCATGCCGGGCTGGGCGCAAACCATCGGCACCGCCATTCCCGCTACCCATTTTTTGCGTCTGGTGCGCAAGGTCATGCTCAAAGGGGCCGGAATGGCAGATGTCAGCGGTGACATGATGGCCATTGCCATCATCATGATTGTCATCGTTACCGCGGCCTTGCTGCGCTACCGGCAGACCCTCGATTAGCACGAACTTCCGGGGTTACACCCGCAACAACCGCATGGCGTTGGCCACCACCAGCAATGAAGCGCCCACATCGGCGGCAATGGCCCCCCACAGGGTGGCAAATCCGGCAAAGGTAAGCACGACAAACACCGCCTTGACCCCAAGCGAGAACACAATGTTTTGCCGAATGATGCCCAGGGTGCGTTTGGAATGGCCCACCAGCCAGGGCAGTTTGGACAGGTCATCGGTCATCAGGGCGACATCGGCGGTTTCAATGGCCGCATCTGAACCCATGGCACCCATGGCAATGCCAAAGCTGGCTCTTGCCATGGCCGGTGCATCATTGACCCCGTCGCCAACCATGGCCACGGTTCCATACTTCTCCACCAGCTGCTCGACCGCTTTTACCTTGTCTTCGGGCAATAGTTCGGCATGCACCTCGTCAATGCCGACCTGAGCGGCAATGGCCTCGCCGGTGGCCCGGTTGTCGCCGGTGAGCATAATGAGATGCTCTATGCCCCGGGCCCGCAAGTCAGCGATTACCTGACGGGCCGACGGGCGCACGGTGTCGGCCAGGGCAATCAGGCCGCACACATGTTCGCCATTGCCAACAACAACTACACTGTTTCCGCCTTTTTCCAGTTCTTCGGCCCTGGCGATGATTTCGTCGGTCTGCTGGCCGCGCTCCAACAGATACCGGTTTGACCCCAGCCAGTACTCGACCCCGTTTAGCAGGCCGGTGACCCCTTTACCGGGCAGTACTTTGACTTCTTCAGCGGCGGTAACCTCCAGCCCGGCGCTTTGGGTGCGCGCCAATATGGCCTCGGCCAGGGGATGGGTGCTGCGCGCTTCAAGGGCGGAGGCGCGCTGGAGCACCTCATCGGGGGTATGGTTGCCCATGGCAATCACCTTGACCACCGCCGGTTCGCCCTTTGTTAACGTACCGGTCTTGTCAAAGGCGATGGCTTTGAGATGGGCGGGCTGTTCCATATAAATGCCGCCCTTGACCAGAACCCCCTGCCGGGCCGATGCCGCCAGCGCGGAAACAATGGACACCGGCGTGGAAATCACCAGGGCGCACGGGCAGGCAATAACCAGCAGGACCAGTGCCCGGTAGAACCAGTCAGCCCATTCGCCGCCAAACATCATCGGTGGCACCAGGAACACAACTATGGCGGCCACCATGACCAGCGGCGTATAGATGAGAGCGAATTTTTCCACCCACTGCTCGGCCCGGGCGCGGCGGCCCTGGGCTTCCTCGATCATGCGAATGATCCGGGCAAGGGTGGTGTCTTTGGCCGCCTTGGTGCTTTGAACCTCAAGGGCGCCTTCCCCATTTATGGTGCCGGCAAAAACCTCGTCGCCCGGCTCCTTGGTGACGGGTACGCTTTCGCCGGTGATGGGGGCCTGATTAACAGAGCTGGCGCCCTCAAGGATCAACCCATCAAGGGGGAACTTGTCCCCCGGCTTGACCAGAAAACGGGCGCCCGGCTCAACGGTGCCGGCGTCGACTTCTTTTTCCCGGCCCGCTCCGAGCAGCAGCAATACCGTGGGGGGGGCCAGATCGAGCAACTTGGCAATGGCGCGGCGGGCGCGGCCAACGCTCCAGCTTTCCAAAAGCAGCGACAAAGCAAACAGAAAACTGATAACCGCGCCTTCGAACCATTCGCCAATAATTACTGCGCCGGTGACGGCAATGATCATGAGAAGGTTCATGTCCGGGCGCAGGGATTTGGCTGAATGATACGCCTTAACAACGATATATCGGGCCCCAAGCACGATAGCGACCGTGTAGGCGATGGCCTCGGGAACCGGGGTGGGGCCACCCGCGTGGTCGCCAAACAGGCGCACCACTTCGGAAAAACTGCCCGCAACAACCGCGTGGGTCACCAGGCCGGCAAGGACCGCAAGGCCGCTGAACACGGTGTAAAGGGTCTGGGTGCGTTGATGTTTTTCCGCCGCTTTTTTGGCTTCCAAATCATCGGGGTCCCATTGAACCGCCGACATGCCGGTGCCGCTGACCGCCTTGCGCACCGCATCCACACTGACCGTTTTTGCGGTATCGAGAACCATCATCCGGCCGTTTAAAACATCAAATGCCAGCCGATCGCCGCCACCAACCAGCGGGCCGACCTGCCGGCGCAGAATTGAAACTTCCTCGGCGCAATCGAGCCCTTGCACCGAAAATGCATAGCGGTAGGGGCCGCTGCCGCCTGCTGTTTCAGAGGTCAGATCAACGCCGCTGGCGCAACACCCATCCTCATCGCTTTTGGAATGATCGTGCTTGTGGCCGTGATCGTGCTTGTGGCTGTGATCGTGCTTGTGGTTGTGGGCTTTATGGCCCGATCCGCTTTTTGCGGGCACGGAAACTTCCGACATCAAATCGATGCCGCTGCCGCAACAGGCCCCGTCTTTATCGGTCCCGTTGGTGCTGCAGGTCTGGTCTGCAGGTTTTTCCCGGGTGGCTGGTTGGTGTTTTGTGTCGGCGATTGCCATGGGGTTTCCTGTTATCTAGTGCCACAAAAACAGACAATTCGGGTCCATATCGGTTGGCCTGATGTTTGGGCCTGAAGCTCGGGCCGGGGCGGTTTTTGTTGCAATTTTCCAATTTCTGTGGCTTTTCTAACATCTACAGTAACTGTAGGAGCAAGGGGAAATTCCATGGCCCTAACCGAGGCGGAACCGAGTGTTGAACCCGGCGCCAAGATATCTCAAGATCGCAAAGCGGCGGTCATTTCACGGGCAAAAAGCCGAACCATCGGCTGGTTGGCCCGGCGCACCAACACCAAGGTGCAAACCGTGCGCTATTATGAGCAGATCGGGTTGATGCCGGAGCCACCGCGCTCAGAGGGCAATCGCCGCCTCTATGAAGAGGCCCACGCTGACCGGCTCGCTTTTATTCGCCATTCACGGGATTTCGGCTTTTCCCTTGATGCCATCCGCGAGCTGCTGGGGCTGGTGGATCACCCGGATCAATCGTGTGTTGTGGCCGACCGGGTGGCGCGGAGCCAACTGGTGGAGGTCAACTTGCGCATATCCCGGCTTGAGGCTTTGCGCACGGAACTTGAGCGGATGGCCGAGCAATGTTCGGGGGGAAATGTCGCCCAGTGCCGGGTGATCGAGGTTCTGGCCGACCATTCGAAATGCCTGACCGGGAACCATGGGGCCGCATAAGGGCGGCTCTTTTTTGTCTCACGGCCTATTCGGTGCTGGGCACCGGGCCTGCGACGGCGCGGGCTGTTATTTACCTGGTCGCGTTGTCGGACGGAAAACCGGGACCACTTTTCCTGACAACGCTCCATCGGCCCGCTCGCGCTCGCTGAACTCTTTTT
>JAADFY010000004.1 GCA_013152625.1 Alphaproteobacteria bacterium | reverse complement strand
CTGGTCCCGCTATCCACTAAAAATTTCTGGTTACCATTCGGCAATCGAGCCGTCGTCGTGCCGCCAGACCGGGGCGCGCCAGTTATGGCCTTTAAGGGATTGTTCGATGACAAACGCCTCGTTTACGCCGATGCCCAGACCCGGGCCGGTGGGGATTTTCAGGGCGCCGTTTACCGTTTCAAATCCCTGGCCGGCCAACAGATAGTCGGTCAGATTGACCCCCTGGTGATACTGGATGCCAAGGCTTTGTTCCTGAATGAATGCGGTGTAACAAATCGCATCCACCTGCACACTGGCGGCCAGGGCAATCGGGCCAATCGGGCAATGGGGCGCCAGCGCCACATCATAGGCCTCGGCCCAGTGGCCCAGCCGCACCATTTCCGAAATTCCGCCCACATGGGCGGTGTCGGGGTTGATGACGCCGGCGGCCCGTTTTTCGAACACAGGCTTGAAATCATAACGCGAATGCAGCCGCTCACCGACGGCCAGGGGGATGGTGGTGGATTTTGCCAGATCAGCCATGGTGTCAATCTGGGTGGAGACCACCGCATCTTCAACAAACATGGGTCGAAACTGTTCGAGTTCGGCCAGCAGTATTTTGGCCATCGGCCCATGCACCCGGCCATGAAAATCAAAGGCAAGATCCAGATCGTATCCCACAGCGTCGCGCAATTCGCCAATCCGGCGAACAATGGCGTCGATCTTTTTGTAACTGTCGACGATTTTCAGCTCCGCGCACACATTGAGTTTTACTGCAGTGTAGCCCGCGTCCAGTCTCGCCCGGGCGCCGGTTATCAGGTCCTCCGACCTGTCGCCGCCAATCCAGCAGTAACTGCGAATGGTGTTGCGTACCTGGCCGCCCAATAGGGCATGCACCGGAGCATCGTGGTATTTGCCCTTGATGTCCCACAAGGCCATATCAATCCCGGAAATCGCGCTCATGAGCACCGGCCCACCGCGATAACAGCCATGGCGATATATGGACTGCCAGATATCCTCGATCAGCAGCGGGTCACGCCCGACCAGATGCTCTTCGAGTTCGCCGATCTTGGCCGCCATGGTTTTTGCATGGCCTTCCAGCGTCGGTTCCCCCCAGCCAAACAGGCCTTCATCGGTTTCAATCTTGAGAAACAGCCAGCGCGGCGCGACAAGAAAGGTTTTCAGGCGGGTGATTTTCATGGTTGCCGGTCCTTGGAATATACGGCCCTGTTTTTTTTCAGCGCGCCGATTTCACTGGCTGAAAATCCGTACCCGTGCAGAATTTCCTGACTGTCGGCACCATATTCCGGCGCCGGCAGGCGGGGGGGTTCCGGGTCACCGGAAAACCAGATTGCGGGGGCCACGGAGTGGTATTTCGCGCCATTTGTATGGGTCATTTCAACCAGCCGCCCGCTGGTTTGCGGGTGATTGAGAAACGCATCGTAATCGTTGACCACCGCGCACCAGACGCCTAATGGCGCCAGCAGATTGTCCCAATGTTCTGCTGACCGGGCCTTGAGGCGCGATGCGATGGTCTTGTAGATCTCATCACGCCAGTCCCCCACCGGCGGCCCCTGGGTCTGGGCCGGGCGATTTTCGATCAGGACCTGAAGTTCACTCAGATCCAAAGCCTCGGCGAGAACTTTCAGGTCGGCCTGGGCAATGGCAAAATACCCGTCCGAACATTTGTAAATGCCATATGGGGGGTCCTGATAGATCGATACCTGCGGCGATGTTCCGCGCGCCGGTGGCGTATCGGCGGCCAGATAGGAGGTAATCTCCTGGCACTGCATTTCCATGATCGCGGCCAACATGGAAACTTTGATCTGCTGTCCCTTGCCGGTTACCGAGCGCCCGACCAGCGCTGCCAGCACGCCTTCGCACATCATATGGGAGGCGGTGACATCGACCATATAGAGTGGAGAAGCCTGGGGGAGTTCGCCGGCCCGGCCCCCGTTCAGGGTCAATCCGGTAAAAGACTGCAACAGCAAATCCTGACCGGGGCGATCCTTCATGGGCCCTTCGTCGCCAAAACCGCTGATGGAACCGTATATGAGACGGGGATTGATCGCACTAAGGGTTTTGTAGTCGATCCCGAGTTTGCCCGCCACCCGGGGCCGGAAATTCTGCACCAGAATATCGGCCTCTTTTACCATGCGATAAAGGGCCTGGCGGCCGGGTTCCGATTTCAGGTCCAGCACCAGCGAACGCTTGTTCTGGTTCAGCGTCAGATAACAAATGGCATCGCCGAACTTGGTAATTCCGGCCATGGGCGAATGGCGGGAAAAATCCCCGCCCCCAGGGGCCTCGATCTTGGATATTTCCGCGCCCATTTCGCCCAGACGCTGGGTACACATGGGCCCGGCCATGGCTATGGTAAGATCAAGAATACGAACGCCGGCAAGGGGGCCGTTGCCGGTGGCCGGGCCCGCCCGGTCGTTTGCTGCTGAAGGTTTTTTCATCGCACTTTTTTTCTACTTTCCGGTGAAAACCGGCTCGCGTTTTTCGCCAAAAGCGGCGATGCCCTCCCGGGCGTCTTCGGTCATCATGCACAGTGTGTAACCGTCATTTTCCCAGGCCAGCCCCTGGGCAACGGAACTGCCCTGGCTCTGCCGAATGATGTTCTTGGCCGACTGCACGGCAATGGGGGGGTTTTTCGCCAGCCGCGAGGCGATTTCGAATGCCTGGCTTAAAAGTTCGTCCGGCTCCACCAGTCGCTGGACCAACCCCACCCGAAACGCTTCTTCGGCGGACACCATATCCCCGGTCAAAACCCACAGTGCAGCGTTTCCGTAGCCAACGATCCGGGGCAGGATCGAAGTGTTGCCGCTGCCGGCATGCCAGCCGCGCTGCACCTCCGGGGCGCCAAAACGTGATCGTCTTGTGGCGATACGAATGTCGCAACATACCGCGACTTCCAGCCCGCCCCCCAGACAGTAGCCGTCAATGGCGGCAACGATCGGCTTTCGCATGGCCAAGAGCGGCGCAATATAATCCCGGTGATACTCGGCCCGGTTCCGGCCCTGCCAGGGTGTACCGAGATCGCCAAGCATGTTGACGTCGCTGCCGGCGGAAAACGCACGGTCACCGGTGCCGTCAATGATGAGTACCCGGATGGTTTCGTCCCGGTCCACCTGCCCGGCCAGCTCTTCGATCCGCCCGCCCATTTCGGCGGTGATCGCATTGAGTTTTTCCGGGCGGTTCAGGGTCAGGAACGCAACAGGTCCGTCCGTTCGAAACAGAATATGGGGGGTTTCGGGCATGGCGGTATCCTTAAACCGGTGCGGGTTGGACAAAATAAATGCGGGTGCGCCAGGTGTGTTTGTGGCCGGGGGGGAGCCGGCTCTGGTTATCCTGTGCGGTTGCAGAGGCAAGGCCATGGGCGGGGGCCGTTGTCGGCTCAAAAGCGACCTGGTGGACGGGCCCCTCTTCCGGCCAGCCGCCGTAATCGCGCCAGACCCCCACATACCCTGCGTCGCCGGCATTCCAGCTAAATCGAATTCCGCCATCCGGGCCATCAATCCCGACGCTGGCCTGCCCGATCACCCGGGCATAACCTTTGTGGGCATAGGCGGCGTCGATCGCGCGGATTTCGCGATGGTCGCGCCCGTCGGGGCCCACCGGCCAGCCATAAGGCCCATCCTGTTCGGCCAGTTCGCTCACGCCATCGAGCACAATGCGTTCGCCGGGCTTTGTGCTCAGCAGGCAATGCTGGCTCCAGATATAGGGCAGGTCAGCAGCGCCCAAATTTTCAACTTCATAGTCACAGACAAGGCCGGCATCATCGAGAACAAGGGACCGCCGGAAAGCAAATTCGGACCCCCGATATTCAGCCGTCAGGGTGTTGTCCGCCAAAGCGCAGTGCCATTCGCGCCCCCACAATTCGCCATGATCGCGCAAATTGCGTTGCCAGGCGGACGAATAACCGCCGGCGACGGTGGGGAAGCACTCGTCCCATCCGCGCGCCTCGGTGGCGCTGTAGATCGACTCATTGCCGGGATCGCCCTGGCACTGCCCACCCACCAGCCAGTCGCGGCCGCTGCGCCGGTCGATCAGCCGGGTCACCCGAGCCCCAAACGCCGGCACCATTTCAAGGGAAATATGGTCATTTTCCAGCACAACAGCCTGCCTGTTCATGGTGTGCCTCCCCCGGCGGTAATTTTGGCCTGAACCCGTTCGTCCCGGGCCAGACGCCACTGGCCGATCGCCACGGCCAGAACCAGCAGCAACCCCTTGGCGACAAGCTGATAAAATGTAGGAATACCGAGCAAATTCATGCCGTTGGACAAAGTCGCCAGCAGCAATACCGCCAGCATGGTACCGACGATGCTTCCCTTGCCACCCGCCAGCAGCGCTCCGCCCAGAAATACGGCGGTAATCGCTTCAAGCTCCAGCCCCTGGGTGCCCGAAGCGGGCTGACCCGAACTGGTCCGGGCGGTCACGATCACCCCGGCCAGCCCGGCAAGGGCGCCGGAAATCGCGTAAACATAGTATTTCATCCGGGTAAGATTGATGCCGGCCAACCGGGCCGCCTGGGGGTTGCCACCCATGGAATAAAGGGTGCGCCCGAAAACCGTCGAACTGAGAACAAAGTGGGCGGACACCGCAACAAACACCAAAATTACAAACGCGATGGGAATGCCGGGAAAATCGCCAATCTGGAGAATGCGACCGGACCCGAGCAAGGCAAGGGTGGGGTCCAGCGCACCCACCGGCCGGCCACCGGGGGCGATCAGAAACGCAATTCCGCGAAACGCGGAAAATGTCGCCAGGGTCGCCACCACCGGGTTGACCCGCAATATGGCGATGATGGTGGCGTTGACCAGCCCCAGGGCAATGCCGATGCCCATGCCAAACACCACGCCACCGAGCACCGTGCCCAGATGGGTGACCACCAGCGCGCATACCACAGACGCCGCACCGGCAATGGAGCCTACGGAAATATCGAGGCCGGCGGAGACGATAACCACCGTCATGCCCACCGCGATCAGCCCGACCACGGCCATGTTCTGACCGATATTGAGCAGATTTCGAGCCGAGAAAAAGAACTCCGTCTGGGTTGAAATTAACGCAACCATGATCACAAGGGCGATGATCAACGAGAGATTTTCAGCGCCGGTAAAATCCAGAAACCGCTTGAAAATGCCGGGCCGCCGGGCTTCTTGTACCGGGGTGCCTTGTTGTTCGGTGGTCGTCATTTTCGGCCCTCCTCGCCTCTGATTACGCGGCATTTTTGCCTAAGGCAAAGTTCAGTAAAACTTCTTCGGTTGCGTCTTTTTTCTCGATGGGGGATGAGATTTCACCGTCCCGCATCACGATTATCCGGTCGGACATGGACAAGAGTTCGGGCATTTCCGAGGAGATCATCATGATCGCCATTCCGTCCGCGGCCAGTTCATCCATCAATTTGTAAATTTCGGCCTTGGCACCCACATCCACCGCCCGGGTCGGTTCATCGAGAATGAGCAGTTGCGGTTTGGCGGCCAGCCAGCGGGCCAGCACCACCTTTTGCTGATTGCCGCCCGAAAGCTTGCCAACCACCATGTCCATGGAGGGGGTTTTAATGTCGAGCTTTTTAACCAGCGGCGAGACCATTGAAACAACAGCTGAATTTCGAAGAATGCCAAACCGGGCGAGCCGGGCGTAAACCGCCAGGGAGACATTCTCGATCACCGAACGCACCAGGATCAGCCCTTCGGCTTTCCGGTCTTCGGGCGCAAACCCGATATTGGCCTGAATGGCGTCGGCGGGGGATTTGATTTTCTTGACCTCACCACAAATCCTGATCGTGCCGCTCTCCAGGGCAAGGGCGCCAAAAATAACCTTCGCCAGTTCCGTTCTTCCCGCCCCCACCAGACCGCCGAACCCGACGATCTCGCCGGCACGAATTTGAAAGCTGATATCTTTGTGCCAGCGGCTGGTCAGATTTCTCACCTCAAGAACCACCCGATCCGTCGAGGTTTCCGTGCGCTTATAGCCATGGGCCAGTTCGCGCCCCACCATCAGGCGAATGATGTCGTCCTGGCTGGTCTGGGCAATCTTCAGATCGCCGGTGGGCACCCCGTCCTTGAGCACCACCACCCGGTCGGCAATTTCCATAACTTCGTGCAGCCGGTGAGAGACATATATTATGCCCAGCCCCTGGGTCCGCAACTTGCGGATCAGATCAAAAAGCCGATCCGCCTCCCGTTTGGTCAAGGAAGATGTCGGCTCGTCGAAGGCGATGACTTTTACCCCGTCCTTCAGGGCGCGCAGGATTTCCACAATATGCATTTGCGCCGGTGACAGGGTGTTGCCCAACGCACGCACGTCGAGCATGCCTTCAAACCCGTAGTCTTTGAGCATCCCATTTACAATTGCCCGCATCTTGGCAAAATCCACCCGCTGACCGGGCAGTTGCGGATATTCGCCGACAAACACGTTCTCGGCGACGCTGATATAGGGGACGATCTCGGGTTCCTGGCGCACCAGCCGAAAGCCGGCATTGCGGGCGTCGAGGGGGCTGGCATGGCTGACCTCGGTGCCATCGAGAAACAAAGAACCCTCGTCGAGTTGATAATCACCACACAGAATTTTCAGCAACGTCGATTTGCCGGCCCCGTTTTCACCCACAAACGCAACCACTTCTCCACGGTGAACCTGCATGGAAACATTGGAAAGCGCTTTTACCCCCGGAAAGGATTTGCCGACCGCGTGAACTTCAAGAATTGCTGACGACATGGACATGAATTATCAACCGCACGGGGGTCTGATCTGAATTCCAGGTTGCGGACGACCCCATAGTGGGGCCGCCCGCAGGGAGGTCAACTGCACGACATGAATTGCGTGTAATTGTCCGGGTCGACGATGGTGGTGTTGGCTACCGATTTTTGTGGCAGCGCCTCGCCGGATTCAATGGAGTTGATCAGCGCCCGGGCAGCCGCGTCACCAACGTCCACACCGCTGATATACAACGCAGCCTTGAAACCGGTGGCAATGCCCGCTTTCCACGGACGACAGGCCTCATAAGCCCCAAGGCCCACCGCAATCACATCTTCAGCGGGGAAACCGGCGTTTCTCAGGGCATTGGTCGCCCCCAGTACACCCTCGTCGTTGCAGGCAAATACCACCCATTTGTCAATGCCGGGATTGGCGGTAATAACCGGGCCGGCCGCTTCAAGAGAACTGTCGGTTGCCCCGGTATAAGCCACCGGCTTGATCAGGTCGTGATCAGCCCCGGCGGCAATCACCTGGGCGCGGGCGGCGTCGGTGCGGTCAACGCATACCGAAAGGGTCTGCCCCTCCACGCTGAGAATGCCGTAACTGGCGCCATCAAGCCAGCCTGAGGCGACCAGCAGATCCGCGGCCCGTTCGCCCACTTTGTTGCCCATGGCCACGCCATCAAATCCGGCAAACGGTACGTCATTGCCATCCGCGTCAACCAGCGGATCATCGGTGGCAATCAGAAACACGCCGGCATCAGCGGCGGCCCTGGAAACAGCGGGGCCCAGCGCCTGATCGGGGGCGGTGATCGCAATGCCCTTCGCGCCCGACGCAATGGCGTCAGATACCGCACTGATCGCCAGATTG
The DNA here is from genome assembly GCA_013152625.1 of Alphaproteobacteria bacterium. Classification (GTDB taxonomy): domain Bacteria; phylum Pseudomonadota; class Alphaproteobacteria; order Rhizobiales; family Devosiaceae; genus JAADFY01. The sequence continues at coordinate 3,581 of JAADFY010000004.1, read as the reverse complement.
GCGTCCAGCTCAACGTTGATGATCTTGGCGGTGTAGCCAAGTTCCTCAGCGGCAGCGGTAAATCCCTCACCCTGGTCGATGAAATATTGTTGGGTTCCGCTTTTATATATCGCTACGATTTCGTTTTCGCCGGCAAGGGCGGCACCTGATACCAGCAGCGCGCCGACAGCCACCGCTGTTAACAGCCTTGAACGTTTGATTTTCATATTGTCCTCCTGAAGGTGTAAACTTCCACGGTTAATGCTATTAACTGTTTATCTTATAAAGTCAACAATCACGAAGGATATCTGACCGTGCAACGCCTGAAAAACAAAACCGCCATTGTAACCGGTGCGGGCCGAGGCATTGGCGCGGCCATCGCCCGGCGGCTCTCCCTCGAGGGCGCCAGCGTGGTGATTGCCGAAATCGACCCGTCCGAGGGATTGAAAACCGCCAAGAGAATTGAAAAAGAGACAACCAACCCGGTGTTGTTCATCCCCACGGACGTTTCCCGGCCACACAGTGTGCAAGCCATGGAAGAGCAGACCCGGCTGGCGTTCGGGACGGCGGATATCCTGGTCAACAATGCCGGCGTTGCGGTTTTCCGGGAGCCTCTGGCCTCCACGAAACAGGACTGGGACCGGTGCATGTCGGTGGACATTGAGGGCGTGTGGTCGTGTTGCCGGGCGGTGCTGCCAGCCATGCTGGAAAAGCGGGATGGCGCCATCATCAACATCATTTCCAACCATGCCTTTTCGATTATAAAATCGACTTTTCCCTATCCCGTCGCCAAACACGCCTTGCTGGGGTTAACCCGTTCTCTTGCGCTGGAATATGCCGATCGCGGGATTTCAATAAATGCAATCTCCCCGGGTTATACCGACACACAAATTGCCGAGAACGAGTTTGCCAGAGCTGAAAACCCGGCACAGGCCCGGGCGGAAACCGAGGCAAAACAGCCCCCCGGACGCTTGTGCCGGCCTGATGAAATTGCCGCCATTGCCGCCATGCTGGCCTCGGAGGAAGCGCGCTTCATGATCGGGGAGAACATTGTTATCGACGGCGGCGTCAGTCTGCGCATGTATGAGTAAAACCCGCAGGCGGCGCTAGAGCCTATCTTGTTTTAATGGAATCAAAACAAGGCTCTATGTCTTTGTTGACGCGTGTCCTTTATCCGATAACCGGTGTCCACTTATCGGTGACCCGCTCTAGTTTTCATTCCAGGCCCGGCGGGCCGAAATGGCTGTCAGAACCGGCCCCTGCCCCCATGGCACAATCCGGTTCAGCGGTACGTGCCAGTAATGGGCCTCAACAAGGGCCGACATTACGGCGGCTGATACCCCGGTCAGATTACCGTTCTCGTCAAGATTTGACGCCATGGCTTCAAACGCGCGTTCGGCGGGCGCGGCAAATTCGGCCGCCGGCAGTATTGTCTGTTTCATACCCCGGAAAAATGCCGTTGCCATAAACGCGGCGGTGGATGCTTCAGGTCCCGAGCGTTCATCATGGACGAGAGCATGCCAGTTGCCGTCGGCCAGCTGATAGTTCGACATGGTTCGGGCCAGAGCCAGAGCCTGGGACTTTACTAAATCCACACCTGCTACGGGGCCTGCGCTGGCCGCCACATCCAGCAACCCCAGCAGCGCCCATCCCTGCCCGCGCCCCCAGCCATCGGTATAGGCCCGGTTGACTTTTTCGAGCCAGAAATGGCGATACAGCCCGGTGGCCTCGTCAAACAGTAAGGGCCGGTACCCGAGAATTTCGGCAACAGCGGTCTCAGTCCACCCGCCTTCGGGGTCGATCCGGGCGAGATGAGCGAAAAAGGGGGGATCAAAGTGCATGCAGTCAAGATAGATGCCGGGCCCCGGCGCCTGCATCAGCGCCTGTTCGGTCGGGGATAAAACCAGACCGCCATAGGGCTGCATCAGGGAACGCGATGTGTCTTCAAACGTAATGGCGACGTCGCCCACCCGGCGGCGCCCGCGCAAATGGGTGGCCAGATCCAATACGGCCGCCCGGAGCACTTCGTCTCCGGTGCGCTCGACAATCTCGCACATGACATGGCCGGGGGCTGTGTTGTCATCGGCGCAAAACGGCCGGCGGCGGGTGGCCCAGGCCCGGAAAAATCCATGGCAAAAGTTGTGCCACCGGGTATCTTTGAGGAAAACGCCGGCCTCGACCAGCCCTTCAAAACCAATGGAATCCCCGTAAAACCAGCCCTTGAAATCATGGGCACGCAGCCGTTCGGCGACAGCTGCCACCCGGGGTGGTGTCAGGTCGGCCGCTTTCATGACCCACCCGTAAAAGCGCCGGGAAAGAGAGCCGGCGCCCTATTCATTGAGCAGATCAAAACCGGCGCGGGCGTCGCTTATCGCCCGTCCGATCAAAACCCGCATGGTCTGGTGCGCGGCCTCGGCATCGCCGGCCATGAACGCCTCATAAACCGCCTGATGGAGATGCTGGCTTTCGTCCATGCCGATCATTTTTTCGGTATAGCCCTTGGCCCGCATCTGCAGATCAATCAAAAGTTCCAGCGCCGCCTCAATGATCGAAAACAACTGTTCGAGCAATTCGGAATGTACCGCTCCAAACAGGGCGCGATGAAACTCAAGGTCGGTGAGGATGAACCCGGCCCGCCGCTCGGCAGGATCGGCATTCTGATCAAGAAAAACTCTCTGCTTTGCCGCCCAGGCCGCTTTGAACCGTTCGCGATCCTTGTCGGTGGCCATTAACGTGGCATTGTAGGCAATGCCCGGTTCAAGAACGAGACGCAGGGTCAAGAGATCGCTTAGCAGACTTTTGGTGTCGCCGGACCTGATCCGCCAGTTAAGCACATCCGGGTCGAGCAACCGCCACTCCGAACGCGGTTGGACCCGGGTTCCATCGGACGTGCGGCTGCGAATGAGCCCCTTGGCGCCCAGAACCCGAAAGGTCTCGCGGATGACCGACCGGGAAACCCCCAGTTCTTCAACCAGATCCGCCTCTTTGCTGATTGTATCGCCCACATCCCACTCACCGCCAACGATCCGTATGCCGAGATTGTTTACAGCCGACCCCAGAATACCGCGCAATTCAATAACGCCGGCAAGCGAAGATCTCGGACTAAGGGGGCTGCGTTTTGACATTGGGTGGTCCAGTTTTTTATAAGATTAACAGACATACGTGCACAAGCAATGGATAATTGCACGAAAAGCGCCGGGCCGGCTCGCGTTGAAGCTCGCTGAACTCTCGGTCAGAGACAATGGCGGCTCGTTTTCCTCTCACGCCGAGTTCGCGTTCGCTCACCGGCTCCGGCGGGGCGGCTCACGCCGAGTTCGCGTTCGCTCACCGGCTCCGGCGGGGCGGGCTAAACGCCCGCTCCGTCCTCGTTGTCAGGCTGGCATGTATAAATGGCCGAGCGAGGTGTTCTTTCACTTTTGGAATTTCACGCACCGCCCCGGACTTGATCCGGGGCCTCCCTCCGTAACCTGTCATTGCCCGCTTCATGCGGGCAATCCAGTCTTTGTTTTGCCTCACGCCGAGTTCGCGTTCGCTCACCGGCTCCGGCGGGGCGGGCTAAACGCCCGCTCCGTCCTCGTTGTCAGGCTGGCATGTATAAATGG
>JAADFY010000003.1 GCA_013152625.1 Alphaproteobacteria bacterium | reverse complement strand
ACGACGACATAAGCCGCATCGAGGAAATCCGCGCTTACTACGCCAGCCCGGTCAGTAAGGCCGAGCCGGTCAATCAACTGCATGACTTTGATTACCAGGGTCGCGGTTATCATCTAAACCCGCCGAAAGTGCCGGGTCGCGAATAGTGCAATTTGCCCTGATCTGCCGGGATGCTCGCGCAGAACTTGACCGGCGCGTGGCTGCGCGCCCAACAAATGGCTTGTCAACGCCTGAAGCCAACTGCTGTGGTCTATTGGCAGCGAAATGAAGAATTCAATCTCGCTCAGCGGGAGCAAAGAATAGCTTAAATTACGCCAAAACCTGTCCAACAATTGGGGAGTAGCTCAATGGGTCAAGTGTCCGTCATCAGAGTATTTGGGTCCGGTAGCGGCCCGAATTAAGAGAGTATCTGGCTCATCTGGTTTACGATTTTAGGCTGCAAACGGCCGCATTCTTGACACGCGCTTTTTCCCCGCGCGCCAGACGGGCTGGTTCATGTCCTCGCGCCGGACGGGCTGGTTCATGTCCTCGCGCCGGCCAAATAACCCGTTCTACTTCCGGGGGCTGGAAATAATGATCCTGATTTCAGCCTCAACGGTGTCCAGAATGGCGTTGATCGCATCCCGGGCCATTTTAGTGTCGCCCTTGACCACCCCATCGCACAACTGCTGGTGCATGGGGAAGGATTTCAGCCCGAAATCCGTGCGCCCGAACGGGGATTCCGCCGAGCGCTCCAGCGCCTGATCGAGCTTGAACAGGATCTGTCCAAACAATGGATTGCCAGAGGCATCATAGACCGCCCCGTGAAAAGCGGCGTCGGCCTTGCGCCAGGGCTTGCGGCCATTGACCAGGCTCATGAGTTCATCATGGAGGGCCGCGATCCGGCGGCGCTGGCCATCGGTGGCGTCGATTGCCGCCTTGTGCACGGCATCGTGCTCCAGGGCCCGGCGCACTTCGAGTAGCTGCAAAAGCGCCTCGCCTTCGAGCCGGATCATGGTGGGCACCAACCCTTGCGAGGTCTGGACCCGTGCGGTCAGATAGGTACCGGCCCCCCGCCGGCGTTTGATGATGCCCAGGCCTTCCCATCGGTTAAGCGCCTCGCGGATGGTAGAGCGGCCCACACCAAGGTGTTGGGCGAGCGAAATTTCAGGGGGTATGCGGTCGCCGATTTCCAGTTCGGCCCGTTCGATCATTTCCGCCAGAGCATCCAGAACCGCCACGCCACGGGTCTTTGTCTCAATGGGCTCAAGATAATCGAGAACACCTTTATCGGCCACCGGATCTGTTCCTTGTTTTGGGCGGCCGGCAAACTGCCGCGCCCGTTAAGTACCATTGTCAGATGTCTCACAAATGTACAAGCGGGCGTTTTGTCTGCGCGCCCGGGTTACAACTTCGCTAAAGTGCCCAGCGCTTCCAGCAATAGATCGCATTGGTCAGCGCAATTGTATCCCTGAACGCTAAGCCGGACGATGGTTGTGCCCTGCCAGTCAAACACCGGAATTTCAATGGAATAATTGTCCATAAGACCCTTTTGCAAAGCCAGCGGATCACATCGCGGTACCGGCATTGCCACCATCTGGGGGGCGGAAAATTCCGGCGAGCTTAATGGCGCCAGGCCGGTTCTGGCTGCAAGCCGGCTCGCGGTGGATCGGGTCAGTTCGGTGCAGCGGCGAGCCACATCCGGCCACATATGTCCACGCCTGAACGCGATGGCGTCGGGAACGCTCAGCCACGCAGCCGGGTCCCGGGTTCCCTGCATTTCCAGCCCGTCAATGAACGGTGAATTGCCAAAGGCCCCTTTTGCGCCCGCCGCCTTGGACTGGGCGGTCCAGCCATGGGAGATAACCAGGGGATCAATAAGGTTTTGTATTTCCGGCCGGACAAACAAAAAAGCCGAGCCCTTGGGCGCCATGAGCCATTTGTGACAGTTCCCGGCGTAAAAATCGACCCCAAGCCCGTCCAGATCGAGATCAATATGTCCAAGGGTGTGCGCCCCGTCGATTACCGTGAAAATGCCCCGCCGCCGGGCCTCGGCAATCACCGCCTCAATAGGGAACACAAGGGCGGTCGGCGAGGTGATATGGCTTAAAAACCCCACCCTGGTGCGATCCGTTATCCCCTTGAGCACCGCCTCGGTAAACCCGCGCTCTGTCGTGAGCGGCATGGGCACCTTTACGGTGACAATTCGGGCACCGGTTCGCATGGCCACAAAAGTCCATGTTTTTTCCAGCGCCGCATACTCATGGTCGGTGGTCAGGATTTCGTCGCCCGGTTTCAGTTTGAGCGAGCGGGCAATGATGTTCAGACCAACCGTAGCGGAGGTCACACCGACGATATTGTCGGCATGGGTGCCAAGTTCGCCGGCCAGAGCCACCCGGGCATCTCGCATCCAGCCATTCAGCCCCCGGGCGGGGTCAAGAAACGCCACCGGCTGCCGCTCAAGCTTTAACTGCCAGCCCTGATAAACTTCAAATACCGGACGCGGGCAGGCCCCAAACGAACCATGGTTGAGAAAAACCACATCATCGCGAATGAGAAACTGGCGGGCCAGAATCTCCGCCGGATCACCGCCGACACTTGCCGTCGGATCAACAATTTGAATCTGCGCGGTTTTTTCCTCCACCCTAGCGTCCCTTCAATGTGGGATCGAGGGCATCACGCAGCCCGTCGCCAAAAAGAGTAGTGGCCATAACCGTGATCGCCAGGGCGGCGGTGGGGAACACCGCCATATGCCAGTAAAAGAACATGAAACTCATGCCCGTATTGATCATCTGGCCCCAGCTGGGTGTGGGAGGCGGCACGCCGATACCAAGAAAACTCAGGCTGGCCTCCAGCAGCATGGCCAGGGGAATGGCGAGCACGAACCCCACGATAATGGGAGAAATCGAGTTGGGGATCAGGTGCCGGCGAATAATATACCACGGGCTGGCGCCCAGGGCCTGTGCGGCGCGCACGAATTCTTTTTCGCGGAAGGCCTTGATCTGGGCCCGCACCAGCAAACACACCTGAACCCACCCGAACAGGGCGGCAATAAACACGATGGACAAAAACCCGCCCCGGGTAAGGGTGCCTAAAAGCATCGCCGCCAGCAGGGGCGGGACCACCGAAAACAACTCGATCACGCGCATGATGAACCAGTCGGTCCGGCCGCCGAAATATCCCGCCAGCGCCCCCAGCGGTATGCCGATCAGAACGCTGAACCCGGCGGCTATAAATCCAATACTCAAAGAAACACGGGCGCCATAAACGATCCGCGAGTAAAAATCGCGTCCCAGGTCGTCCACGCCGAACCAGTGCTCAAGGGAAGGAAAGGCCAGGGAAATGGTGAGAAAATCCTGGGCGGTAAAACTGGTTTTGGTGATGAACGGGGCAAAAACAGCCATGCCGATGAGTACCGTCAGCACGCCACCTGCAAACAGAGCCGCCTTGTTGCTCTGAAATCGCCGCCAGGCGAAATAAAGCGGCGAACGCTGACGAATGGCGGCCGGCGCCGGTGACGCGGTATCCTCACGCGGCGCGGGAGCTGGAGAGGAGCTGGCAGACCCCGGCTTGAGCGGCTGGTCCATTACTCGCGCCCTCCGATACGTATCCTCGGGTTAAGCCAGGCGTAAAGGATATCGGAAATCAGATAGGCGCCGGAAAACATCAGCGTAATCATGAGAATGAGGGCCATTTCAAGCGGATAATCCCGGGTTGTGATCGAAGAGACGAAATACGATCCCAGACCGGGCACCCGGAACATGGCCTCGACGAAAATCGAGCCGGTGGCCGTGCCGATGAACATGGGCAAAAACACCGTAACCATGGGGATGGCGGAATTGCGCAGGACATGTTGAAAAATTATGCGGCGTTCCGAGAGGCCCTTGGCCCGCAACACGGTGACAAAGGGTTTGTTTAACGAATCGAGCATGGCCGAGCGCGTATAGCGGGCATAGGTGGCCAGCGGAATGGCGGCATAAGCGATAATGGGCAATATCCACCGTTTCGGCTCGCCCCAGCCGCTGGCCGGCAGCCAGTTCAACCAGACCGCAAACACCAAAATGAGCAGCATGGAAATGACGAACACCGGCACGGTCAGGCCCAGGGTGGCAATGGCGGATGCCAGATAGTCGATCCATGTGTTGCGTTTGAGGGCGGCAGCCATTCCCAGCAAAATGCCCAGCGGCACCCCGATAAGCACACCCAAACCGCCCAAGATCAGACTGGGAGGCCAGGCCCGGGCCAAAAGTTCGATAACCGTTTCACCCGGGCTTTGATACGGCACACCCCAGTCGCCCTGCAACACCCCGGCCATGTAGCTTAAATACTGGACATGCAGCGGTTTATCGAGGCCGAGCCGGGCCATGAGTTTGTCCCGGACCGCTTCGGACAATGGCATGTCCTGGGCGTCAAACGGTCCGCCGGGAATGGCGTGCATCATGAGGAACACCAGCACCGAGACGATGAAAAACGTCACCGAAATCGATACCAGCCGACGAAGAATGTACGCGATCATTGGCCCGTGTTCCTCATGGCGTTACCCGCGCTTCCACCAGATGATCCTTTGCGATCGACACCAGCCGGACGCCTGGGGCCGGGGCCGGTGCGCCGGCAAGATCCGAGGATGAATATGAGGGCACGTCAGCATCGATCTGTTCGGGGGTTACAAAGGTACGCTGGCGGCGATGGCGCGGATTTGTGACCGGAATGGCATCGAGCAGCGACCGGGTGTAGGGGTGCCGGGGGCTGGCAAAGATCGCTTCGGTCGGTGCCTGTTCGACAATGCGGCCGCGATACATGACAACCACATTGTCCGTAAGCGAGCGCACCACACTCAGATCATGACTGATGAACAAAATGGACAGACCCATTTCCTCCTGCAGATCCTGCAGCAAATTGATGATCTGCGCCTTGACCGACACATCGAGCGCCGATGTGGGCTCATCGGCCACCAGCACGGTCGGCTCAAGAATCAGCGCCCGGGCAATGGCCACCCGCTGACGCTGACCGCCCGAGAGTTCGTGGGGGTAGCGCTGGCCATAGGTGCGGTCCAGACCCACCTTGTCCAGCCAGCCAAGAGCCCGTTCGGTCTGCTCGCTGGTGGAGCCCAGGGCATGAATGTGCAAGGGCTCGGCAACGATCTGGGCCAGGGTCATCATGGGGTCAAGGGCGGAATAGCTGTCCTGAAAGACAATCTGCATCCGCCGGCGAAAGGGCTTTAACGCAATATGATCAAGACTGTCGATTTGCGTACCATCGACCCGGATTTCACCGCTGGTGGGCTCCACGAGGCGCATGGCCATCAGCCCGGCGGTGGTCTTGCCCGAACCGCTTTCGCCCACCAGCCCGACGATCTTGTTTTTGGGGACCACCAGGCTGATATTGTCCACCGCCACATGCTCGGCAAACGGCGAGAACCAGCCCCCTTTGCGCTTGAGGACAAATCGCTTGGTCAGGTTCGTCAATTCCAGCGCCAACGGTGTCATTGCAGCCTCCAGCAGGCGGCCTGCCGATCGGCACCAAGATCTGAAAATTCCGGCATGCTCCGGGCGCACCGGGGCTCTACTTCCGGGCAACGGGGATGAAACGGGCACCCGGTGGGGGGATAGACCGGGTTCGGCGAGGCCCCCTTTATTTCGGTCAGGCGCTGACGACCCACGGTCTGCCCCGGCATGGAGCCTAAAAGTGCCCGTGTGTACGGGTGTTTGGCATCATCAAATATCTCCTGAACCGGCCCCTGCTCCATCACCTTGCCCCCATACATGACAACGACACGATCAACGGTTTCGGCCACCACGCCCAGATCATGGGTGACCATGATCAGACCCATGCCCATTTCGGCCTGCAAACGCTTGATAAGTTGCAGGATCTGGGCCTGAATGGTCACATCCAGGGCCGTGGTGGGCTCATCGGCGATCAGGATTCTGGGCCGGCACGAAAGGGCCATGGCAATCATGGCCCGTTGCAGCATACCCCCGGAGAGCTGATGGGGATAATAGGCAAGCACATCGGTGGCATTCTTGATTTCCACCATGCGTAACAATTCGCCGGCCTCGGCCCGGGCGGCGGCCTTGCCCGTGCGCCGATGGACCCGAATGGTCTCGATAATCTGGTGGCCAATGGTAAACACCGGATCGAATGCGGTCATGGGGTCCTGAAATATCATCGCCGCCACCCGGCCGCGCAGGGCCGACAGCGTTGCCGGGCTGGCTGTCAGGACATCCGTGCCCTCCAGATCGAGCCGGCGGGCGGTAATCCTGGCCGGGGGCTCACGTAAAAGACGCAGCACCGCCATGCAGGTTACCGACTTTCCCGAGCCCGATTCCCCCACAATTCCCAGGCTCTCGCCTTCATTCAAGTGCAGCGACACACCCCGCACGGCCTGGACCACGCCCTCGTGCTGACTGAAGCTGACATTAAGATCGCTGATATCGACAAGTTTCATGACACCGACCATGGCATATTTCTGGCGAAATGACCGCCATTGGCGTCTTCTAACGGCAACATCCCCCAACCTGACCGGTCGGGGGATGTCATTTGGCGTAAACTCCGGATCTTGGAACTACCCGGGCTTAATTTTTGTCCAGGTGAGTGTAGAAGTAAAAGCTCAACCGGTTCAGAGGCGTAAAGCCAAGCGCGTTCGGTTCGATGCCCTCGCCCGAGAGCGCATCGGAAACCAGCGCAACGGTGATCGGATGCACCAAAGGCACGATCATGGCCTGATCGATCATGATCATTTCAGCCTGCTCATAAAGATCGAGCCGTTCCTCCCAGTTGGGGTTGGCATCAGCCGCAGCCACCAGCGCGTCATAGTCATCGAAATTGTAGCTGTGGCGGCCCCCATCATAAAAGATACCGAAGAAATTGCTCGGATCGAGGTAATCGAACTCATAGGGCGCCAGGAACAGGTTGTTTTTCTTGTTCAGCAGCGCATCCATCCAGTCCGACGTGGGCATGACACGAATGTCCATCTGGATACCGAGAATTTCTTTGAACTCGGCTTGCAGATACTGGAGCATCGGTGAGGTAATGGCACCATTATAGCCCCCCTGATCACGATAGAATATTTCCACCGTGGGGAAACCTTCGCCATTGGGGTAGCCCGCTTTGGCCATGAACTCACGGGCCTTTTCGGGGTTGAATTCAGCCATGGCGGCAATGTCGGCGTTGTAGCCCGGATAGCCCGGTGTGAGCAGCGAATTGCCCGGAATGGCCAGACCCTTGAGCACGGTCTCGGTCATTTCCTTGCGATCGATGGCATACCACAGGGCCCGGCGGACATCGACATTGTCAAACGGGGCACTGTCTACATCAAACGACAGGTAAGAAAGCGCGAACACCACATTGGTGCGCATGTTTTCAGGAAACCGTTGTTCGACAAACGGGATCTGCCCGGCGTTTAAGTTGGTAAAGTCGGTTTCGCCGGCCAGATAGGCGGGCAGTCCAACCTCAGGGGCGCCGATATCAGGATCGATATCGATCCGGTCAACCCGTGCCTGCCAGGGGCCGGTGTAGGTTTCGCTCTTGACCATGACCATGGAGTTGTTCGATTTTTCCCAGCTCTCCACCGTAAAGGGGCCGGAGGAGACAAGGGTATCGACATTGACGGCCCATTCGTCGCCATACTCGTTCCATACATGCTCGGGGACGGGGTACCACAAGGATACCACGCCGGGCAGATAGGGTTTTGGCGAGGAGGTGGTAACCTCGATGGTCAGGTCATCCAGGGCTTTCACCCCCATTTCGGAGACATCCATGGTGCCTTCGGTGATGGCCTTCCAGTTTTTGATGCCACCGGCAAAATCCCAGTACCAGGCAAAATCATAACCGGTTGTGGCGGCACGTTTCAGCGCGAACACATAATCGCTCGCCTTGAGGGGCTCACCATCGCTCCATACCAGCCCTTCACGCATTTTGAAGGTCCAGACCAGGCCGTCGTCAGACAGGGACCAGCTTTCGGCAGCCAGGGGCTGCAGCTCGAATTCCTTGTCAAAACTGGTGAGCGGGATCTGGGTTATCTCGGGCAGGCCTGCCCGGGAATAAACGGTTTTCATGTAGTCAAAATAGGTGCCGGTGGTAAGATCTCCGGGACCGAAAATCGTCGTTTGCGCCTGGGCCGGGACGGTCAATCCCACCGCCAGAACCACGGCGCCAGCCAGTTTGAATAGTTTGTTCATAGGTTTCCTCCTCATTCACGGCAAATTTTGTCTTATGACCTATGTCTGACAAATTTCTGACTCGATTGCAATGCGACCAGACTTAGAAATGTGAAAAACAGGCGTCAAATTATGGCAACGGCCCCGGCGAGGTGCGAGCCTTTTTCGTCTTTGCGAGCGACCTGTAAGGGAGCGCGGCAATCCAGTTTGATCTTTTTTAAGGGATCTGGATTGCTTCGTTGCTTTCGCGCCTCGCAATGACGGTGAGAACAAAATGAGCCGCCTTTACCTCTGACCCCGAGTTCAGCGAGCTTCAACGCGAGCCGGGCCTTTGGCCCGCACGTCGTAGGGCCAGCATATGGAACAGCGCGGCGTTAGCGCGTCGTGAAATATGCGATACGGCCCGTGAGACAAAAAAGGAGTGCAGCGAGCGAAAACAAAACCAATATTGTCTCAAATTGTGGCTTGTTTTGCCTTTATGCGCGGCGGGCGGCAGAAGCGGCGTCTGCCAACAACAGCTTGTTGTTGGCGATAATTACATTACCCGGATCGAGTTTTTCCGCTTCGTGAAAGTTCTTTCGCGCTGCGGCAAAATTACCGCGCAACATGTTGGAATAGCCCAGATTGTTGTAGTACTGCGCCGTTTTGCCGGTAATTTTGAACAAGGCGGCGTAGACCCGGTCGGAAAGGTCGAACCGGCCCAGTTGATCATAGGACGCCCCCAGACCGATATACCCTTCCGGATCGCGCGGGGAGAGTTCGGTGGCCTTTTTGTAAAAAGCGGCTGAGTAGCCAAAATTGTTGTTGCGGAAGTACCCGCGCGCATCCGTCAGCGCCCCGTCTGCGGTAAAGTTGCCCTGCCCGGAAATGTCGGCAATCTGCAGGTCCTTGCCGCCAAAAGCGCTGGATTTGCCCGAACTGGCCATGGTGCAGCCGGAGAGGGGAATACCTGCCAGAGCAATCAGGATAATACTGCGTTTAAGAATTGTGCGATAGCGGTGGTTCACGCTTCATGCCCCCAAATGGTAAAGCCGGCGGCCCAATTTGGCCGTATCGTTTCCATGGGACATTAATCATAAGCTCGATTACATTTGGTCAACTCAAACCAAATCCACAAACTATACTTAAAGGAATGTTAAACGCGGCAAGGTGATTGCATATCCGTTCGCCGCCGTGAGCGAAAAACTACCCGATATTTCCTCGGACTCAGAGCTCAGCGAGCTTCAACGCGAGCCGGCCGAACAGGCCGCGCCGTCGCAGGCCCGGTGCGCAACATCGAATTGGCCGTGAGACAAAAAATTAACCCCGACCCCTCCCCGCCAAGGAGAGACGAAAGAGGGGAGAGAGAAAATGCGGAACTCCAAAAGTGAAAGAACACTTCGGTTGGTAATTTATACATGCCCGGCCCTCAACGAGGACGGAGCGCGGCGAGCCGCGCCCCTCGGAGCCGGTGAGCATTTGCGAACTCGGCGTGAGAGAAAAAATGCCGCCCCCGCTTATGGGTCTGGACCCTAAGTCGAACCCTCGAACAAAGGTGAAGTTTTTCTGATTTCGCGCTGCATATGCTCTCGGAACAAAGCCACGCGCTTGTTGCTGTGCAGATCACGGTGAAAAAGCAGCCATAGCCCAAGGTTATGTTCTTCTTCAGGCTCACGAAATCTTTCCAGCATTGGATCACTGTCGCCGATGAAACAGGCCAGGTAAGCAACACCAAAACCTTCTTTCATGGCGGCGACCGTCAGCAGGGTGTCGTCGACACAAAACGTATGATCTTCCAGCGGGCGTGCCCGCTTTGTCCAGGTCTTGTGGTAAGCGCAACATTCTACCCCGATCCATTTTTCTTCAGTCCGCCCTGATCGTACCGCAGCGCAATAGTCGACAGATCCGTAAACGGCCGACGCTACCGTCGTCAAACGTGTGCCGATCAATGTGTCCAGTGGTGTATTTGTCTGCCGTATGGCGACATCAGCTTCGCGTTCAGCCAGCTGCACGGAGTTGTTTGTTACCTGCACCCGGAGTTCTATCCTGGGGTAGGCAGCACTGAACCGGGCAAATATTGGCATCAGCACTGTGGAGGCCATGTTGGCGATCGCGGTGATACGTAGCTCACCTGCGATATCATCACTTTGCCCGCCGATAGCTCCTTCTACGGACAAAAACTCGCTTTCGATCTTGCATGCGGAGAGATTTAGCTCCTCTCCGGCTTCTGTCAGGTCGAAACCCGAAGAATTGCGTTCCACCAAAGGCGTTGCAAGGTTTTTCTCAAGTTCGCGAATACGGCGTGACACTGTGGAATGCTGCACGCCTAGTCGTTTTGCGGCTTTGCTGAAGGAGCCTTCGCGAGCGACAGCCAGGAATATCCGTGCATCGTCCCAATTCACTCATTTTCTCCCGCGTCGTGCAAATATGCAAACCGGTTGTCGATTTTTTCCGAATTCCAAAAAACTTATGTGGGTGCAATACAATTGGCAACAGGCACATTTGCGAATACTGCCAGACGCGGTTGGTATCTGTGACGGGCAGGTAATATTCCCAGTCGGGTGTCTGGCGACGGTAAAGAATTGATGGGCTATTTGGACATTAACAGGGAGATCACGATGTCTGTCGAACACATCCAGAAATCTGTAAAAAACGTTATCGCTTACCTGAAAGAGAATCCGGAAGATGCGGTCGCCACCGATCCACCGGTTACCGCGGTCATGGAAGATGGTCTTCGGTGCCGGGCCACGGGGGTTAACGGCGAATCAGTTGTGACCGACATGCCTGAAGCCATTGGCGGTGGTGGCGCAGCGCCGTCGCCGGGCTGGCTGTCACGAGCTGCCCACGCAACCTGCGACGCCACGAGAATTGCT
>JAADFY010000002.1 GCA_013152625.1 Alphaproteobacteria bacterium | reverse complement strand
CCGGGATATAGACCCGCTTTTCACCCTTCTTCGTGCATATTTTTGCCAATTGAAGCGCCATATCGCCCCCGTTTATGGGTCCGTGACCTAACTCCGAAACAGGCCGTCCAGAGCTGGCAGGCTGGTTGCGGCAGCGATGGCAATGAGCGAATAGGCAACCCGGCGGAACCATTGCTCGGGCGCCAGCGGGTGCAGGCGGGCCCCGGCCCAGACTGCCAGACCATAGGTGGGGGCGAGGAGGATGACAAAACCAAGGACCTTGGCGCTAAAAAGACCGATTGACCCATAGGCGACGCTGGAACCAATCGAGCCGATGAAAAAAAATGTGATCAGGTTGGCGCGGATGATGGCGGCGGGCAAAGGCCCGGACATCCAGTAGGTGACCACCGGCGGACCCGGAATCTGGGCGACCCCGGACAGAAACCCGGCCAGACCGCCCACTGAAAACGAAACCGGACTACTGGGAGTGCCGCGATAGCGCCAACCCGAGATCATCAGCCCCAGCATGGCGATGGTGGCAATGGAAATGCCCCAGCGAACCGCAAGCGGATCGGAGTTGATCAGTACGAATGCGCCCAGGGGCACCGTAATCAGGGCGCCAATGGCGGTGGGCAGAACCGTGGGCCAGTTGGCACGGCGCATGGCCGATGGCACCAGGGGCAGGGTTATGAAAAAATCCATCAGCAATAACGTGGCGGCGGCCAATGGCGGGTCAATGACGGCGGCGGCCACCGGCATCAAGATCAACCCGGCGCCAAACCCGGCAAACCCGCGCACCGCCCCGGCCACCAGTGTGACCATAACCAGTATCAACACTGTTCCGGTCGGCACCTGGCCGAGCAGATCAAATAAAAACATGGCGGATATCCGGGCAGGCGGTGGCCGAGCGGGTGATCATAACTGCCTGCCGGTCCCCAGGCCAGTGTGATGTGACGAAGCATCGGGTAATGTTTCCGTTTTGTTCAGTTATTGTTTGATAGTGTCGACCCGGTTGAATAGGGTCTAATCCATGGGACTTCGAAAGCGAATCATCGGCATTGACCCGGGCCTGTTGCGCACGGGTTGGGGAATTATCGAAATTACCGGCAACCGGCTTGAATATGTGGCGAGCGGCACCCTTAAGCCGCCGGCAAAAGCGCTGTTGGCCCGGCGGCTGGTGATTTTGCACCAGGGGTTGCGCGATCTGATCGAGGCCCATGCTCCCCATGAGGCGGCGATCGAGGAAACATTCGTCAATGCGGGGCCGCGTTCGGCGCTTTTACTGGGGCAGGCAAGGGGCGTGGCGCTGATGACGCCGGCTCTTTGCGGACTTGAGGTTGGCGAGTATGCGGCCAATCTGGTCAAGAAGTCGGTGGTGGGCAACGGCCATGCGGACAAAAAACAGGTGGCCATGATGGTTCAGGCCCTGTTGCCCGGGGCGCACGTAAACAGCGCCGATGAAGCCGACGCGCTGGCGATCGCCATTTGCCATGCCCATCATCGGGGATCCCGGACCCGGGTTGCCCGAACCCGGGTGGCCGTTGCGTCATGATCGGCAAGCTCAAGGGCATTGTTGAGGCAATGGGCGAGAGTGTGGTGCTCATAGATGTTGGGGGTGTGTGCTATGAATGCCATTGCTCCAGCCGGACCATGGGGGCGCTGCCCCCGGTGGGCGAGGCCACTTCGCTGATGGTGGAGACCTATGTGCGCGAAGATGCGCTCCGGCTTTACGGGTTTGCCAGTGGAACCGAAAAAGACTGGTTTTTGCTGTTGATGCGGGTGCAGGGGGTGGGGGCAAAGGTGGCGCTGGCGGTTTTGTCGACCCTTTCGGCCTCCGAACTGGCCAGTGCGATCAATCTGGAAGACAAGGCGATGGTGGGCCGGGCACCGGGGGTGGGGCCCAAGGTGGCGCAGCGTATTGTTGCCGAGCTGAAAGGTAAAATCCCGGCGGGGGCAATGCTGGAGCCGGGTGTGGCGGGGCTGCAGGCGGCCCTTGGCGATGGACAGGCGCCCGGGCCGGTGGCCGATGCGGTCTCGGCGCTGGTCAATTTAGGTTACCCGCAGGGGCAGGCATCGGCGGCGGTTGCCCGGGTGCTGGCTGACCGGGGCGAGGACGCGGGGGCTGAGGTTCTCATTCGGGCGGGGCTGAAAGAGTTGAGCGGATGAGCCCAGCGGGGCGGCGCTGGATGCTGGCGGCGGGGCTGGTTGTTTTTTTCATCGCCACCGGGCCGATGGTCGGATCGGTTCTGATCGAGGGCGAGCCCATGGCGGCGACCCAATGGATCATGATCGTCCCGGTCTATGTGATCTGGACGGGAATATTTCTGGTTCGGGCGCAAAAAGGGGCGGCGCTGGATGGCAGCCGCCTGATGGTGATTTTCGCGGTTGGCTGGGCGGTTGGGCTGGCGATGGCAATGATCAGCCCGTACGTTTTAAGCGCGGGCGGCCTGGCCGGGGCGGCGGAATACGGGTGGGGGAGCGCGGTGTTGTTATTTGTGATTTACCCGGTCTGGTTCGGGTTGCAATATATGGTGCCGGTGATCCTGCGCGAGTTCAGCCCGCTTTTGCGCGAATTGATCCCCTAGACTGCGTCATGTTTTGATGAAATCAAAATTGCAGTCTAATTCTTTGTTTGAGCGTGTCATTTGTCCGATAACCGGTACCCACTTATCGGTGACACGCTCTGAGCGGATGGAGTATCTGGGTTCATGAGTGAGACGAAATCCGCCACAACCGGGCGCGACACGGAAGCCGAAGTCAGCCTGCGGCCCCTGGGGTTTGCCGAGTTTGTTGGCCAGGAAAAAGCGCGCGAAAACCTGCAGGTGTTCATCGAGGCGGCCAAAAAACGCCGCTCCGCCCTCGATCATGTATTGTTCGTGGGCCCGCCGGGCCTGGGCAAAACCACACTGGCGCAGATTGTGGCGCGGGAACTGGGGGTGGGGTTTCGGGCCACTTCGGGCCCGGTGATCGCCAAGGCGGGGGATCTGGCGGCGCAACTGACCAATCTTGAAACCCATGATGTCTTGTTTATCGACGAAATTCACCGGCTGAACCCGCAGGTCGAGGAGATCCTTTATCCGGCCATGGAGGATTTTCAGCTTGACTTAATGATTGGCGAAGGCCCGGCAGCCCGGTCGGTGCGCATAGATCTGGCCCGGTTTACCCTGGTCGGGGCGACCACACGGGCGGGGCTTTTGACGACGCCGCTGCGCGACCGGTTCGGTATTCCGGTTCGGCTGAACTTTTACAGCCCCGAAGAGCTGGTGCAAATCGTTGAACGGGCGGCGCGGCTGGTGGGCATCGGCATTTCAGCAGACGGGGCGATGGAGATCGCCCGACGCTCACGGGGAACGCCCCGGATTGCGGGCCGCCTGTTGCGGCGGGTGACCGATTTCGCCCAGGTGGAGGGTGCTAGCGAAATCTCCCGGCCGGTGGCCGACAGGGCGCTGGGGCGGCTCGATGTGGACGGGCGGGGTCTGGACCAGATGGATCGGCGTTACCTCGGCACCATTGCCACCAATTATGGCGGTGGCCCGGTGGGGATCGAGACCATGGCGGCGGCGCTAAGCGAACCTCGGGACGCCATTGAAGACATTGTGGAACCGTTTCTCATTCAACAGGGGTTCTTGCAGCGCACCGCCAGGGGCCGGCTGTTGACCGGGATGGCGTTTGAGCATCTGGGCATGGGTGTGCCCCAGGGTTTTATCGGCGGACAGGCACAGCTGTTCAAGGACGGCGACGAACCGGCTTAACAATAGGTGGGCGCTTTGGGCAGGTTTGTAGCTTTGCCGGCAAATGGCTGACCGGTTTCAATGTAATATTTTAGCGGCGCCAGGGCATTGGGGAAGCCAAACCGGACCGCCAGCTTCATCAAGGGCTCGAGCAATCGGCCAAATACGCCGCCTTTGAGCTCGATCTCGGTGCGGCTGGTGAGCAGGGTCTGATCGCCCATGACCTCGATGCTCCAGTGGTTGGTGGCTGTTTCAATCATCGGCGCTCCCCGGGCACGATAGGCCAGTCCCCGACCTTCGTCCCAGGCGATGAATTCCTCTCGCACGTCGAACCGGTCGAGCTTGCAGATGCGCACGGTTCCGACGCCCCGGCTCTGATCGGATTCGCACCGGGCCTGCTTGATGGCGGGGGCCCATGCGGTGATGTTTTCCACATCGGACAAATAACGCCAGACCCTCTCGGGGGAGGCGTCGATACAAACAGAACTTTGCACCTGAAACATATCAGTGGTTCTCCGTCCGGTTCAATTTACTTTGCCGCTGGTTGCCAACATAAGGGGCAATGGACACAAAACAAGCCGTTTTCCCAATCCGCATTTATTACGAAGACACTGATTTTTCCGGCAATGTCTATCATGGGGCCTATGTGCGGTTTTTCGAGCGCGGGCGGACGGAACTTCTACGGGAAAAAGGCGTTTCCCATTCTGAACTGGGCGCCCGGGGTCTTTCGTTTGCCGTGCACAAGATGGACATGGAGTTCGCCCGCCCGGCCAAAATGGATGATCTGGTGGAAGTGGTCACGATGATCTCGGCAACCAGCGGGGCGCGGCTGTTTCTCGATCAGGAAATCCGACGCGGTGAAATTGTTCTGGTCCGGGCCAGGATTGTGGTGGTGATGGTCAGTTCAAAGGGACGGCCTGTGCGTTTTCCCGGCCCGGTTTTACATGCATTAGACATTCATTAACCATGTTTGTTGTGGCCTTGTTAACCATGCGGTTTGACATTGCGTTAACCATACGGGGTAATCATTGGTTAACCCCGGCGGTGAATTGGGTACGTTTTTGTCGGGTTAGTCGCCTTAAACGTTTCGTAAAGGCGGTATTTTTCTTAAATTTGACAAAGTTTGGACGCATCGCAAGCCAACGCGATCAATCCGGGTTGGTGCTGGCCACTGCGCGCCGGAGATTTGGGGAAATCTTGTATGGAAGTCATTGAACCGGCCGGGGCCCTTGGCGCTGGCGCCGATTATACGCTTGTGGGTCTTTTTTTCGCCGCTGACTGGGTGGTAAAATCGGTCATGATCGGGCTGGGGGCAGCCTCGGTGTGGTGCTGGGCGATCATTTTCGACCGCTCGTTCACCTTCGGACGCGCCCGGCGCGAAATGAACAAATTCGAGCGCACGTTCTGGTCGGGGCAATCCCTGGAGGAACTTTATTCCAAAATGCAGGACCGGGCCAATTCCGGGCTTGGCGCCGTTTTCACCGCCGCCATGAAAGAATGGAAACGCAGCCACGAGCAGGGGGCCTCATCGTATATCGGGGTGCAGCAGCGGCTGGAAAAAGTGCTCGATGTGGCCATTGGCCGGGAAACCGAGCGGCTGGAGCGGCGGCTGGGGTTTTTAGCCACGGTTGCCTCGGCGGCGCCCTTTGTTGGCCTTTTTGGCACGGTATGGGGAATTATGGGATCGTTTCAATCCATTGCTGTTTCCAAAAGCACCAGCCTGGCAGTGGTGGCGCCGGGTATCGCTGAAGCACTGTTTGCCACCGCTTTGGGACTGGCGGCGGCGATTCCGGCCCAGATCGCCTATAACAAGTTTTCCGGGGACGTGAACAAACTGGCGGGCCGCCTTGAAGCATTTGCCGATGAGTTCTCTTCGATCCTTACCCGGCAACTCGAAAGCCGGAAAACCCCCTGATGTCTATGGCAATGCAAAGCGGCGGAGGCGGCGGCAGGCGGCGGGGCCGCAAGTACCGGCGTCCGCCCATGGCCGAAATCAATGTCACGCCCATGGTCGATGTGATGCTGGTGCTGCTGATCGTTTTTATGGTGGCGGCACCGTTGTTAACCGTGGGCGTCCCCATCGATCTGCCCGAAACCCAGGCCAGTACCCTTAATGTCGAATCAGAGCCGGTCATGGTGTCGGTGACCCTGGACGGGCTCATTTACGTACAGGACGATGTGGTCGATGCCGCCGATCTGTTAAGCCGGGTGGAAGCGGTGGCTGCGGCGGGTACTGAAGAGCGCATTTTCGTGCGCGGTGATGCGGCGGCCAACTATGGCTCGGTCATGCAGGTCATGGGGATGTTGTCGGCGGCTGGATATAACCGCATCGGTCTGATCACCGAGCAAGAACAAACGCGGTAACGGCGATGCGCGCAGGATTTACAGCCTCTGTTCTGGTGCATGTCACGGCTGTGGCGGTGGGGTTTATCGCGTTTGCCGATGTTGAACGGCTTATCCCCGGCGAAGTTGAGGCGATCCCCATCGAGTTAATCCCCATTGAAGCGTTTTCCTCCATCCGCCGGGGCTCGCTGGAAAGCACCATCATCGAAACCGACACGCCTGCGGTGGTGGACACCGAAATTGCCGCAGAACTGGCCCAGCCCACCGGCAGCACCGAAGAAGACCAGCCTTCGCCTGAAAATACCGTGATCGAAACTCCGGCGCCAACCGTACAGACGGCCCCGGAAGCCCAGCCCGATCCCGAACCGGACCCGATCCCGGAGCCGGCGCCCTCCCCGCCGGAACCGCCGGCCCCCGAGCCTGAGCCGGAACCGGAACCCGAACCCGAGGTTGCCGTGGCAGAAGAAGCGCCGGTACTGGCGGCCCGGGAAACACCGACGCCGGCAGTTGCCGCGCCGGTACCGCCGCCGGCCAACAAGCCTGATGAGGCCCGGCAACGATTTGCCAACCGGGAAGCGGCGCCCCAGACTCGCCGGCGGCCCCAGCAGGTCAATGAAGCGGACAATATTTCCAATATCATCAACAATGAGGAAAGCCGGGGGGCGACCACCGGCGCCGGCGGTCAGGCAACCGCCGGGCGGACCACGGGCACCGCGGCGCGCCTTACCCAGTCAGAGCGCGATGCTCTGGCCAGTCAGATGCGCAAATGCTGGGTGCCGCCCATATCGGCCATTGAAACCGAGGGCCTGACGGTGCGTTTAATCGTTGATCTGAACCGGGATGGTTCCGTGATCGGGCTGCCCAGAGTTGCCTCCGCGATAACCAACAGGGTTGAGGATGCAACGGCAAAAGCGGCCCAGCGGGCGGTGCGCCGGTGCGGGCCTTATCAGCTGGCGGTAGAAAAATATGATGAGTGGCGCCAGGTCGATGTAACGTTTGATCCGCGGGACCTGGGGTGATTTTTCCGGCATGGGGCCGGTCCGGGATAGAGGCGGGATCAATTATGCGCTATGCTTGGCGCGCGGGCTCGGGCGTGAAAAAGAAATGAGCATTCACATGACGGGCATGGATCGCCGAAAGGCATTAAAACTGGGGCTGGCCGGATTTGCGGCGGCGGGTATGGTTACGCCGGCCCGGGCCCAGCTTAAAATCGTGGTGTCGGGCGGCGAGTTCGCCCCCCTGCCCATCGCAATTCCCACCTTTGGCAGCTCGGACACCCAACTGGGGACCGGAGTGGC
Organism: Alphaproteobacteria bacterium; assembly: GCA_013152625.1. GTDB lineage: Bacteria > Pseudomonadota > Alphaproteobacteria > Rhizobiales > Devosiaceae > JAADFY01. The sequence goes on along the minus strand of JAADFY010000002.1, from coordinate 3,654 downwards.
CCAGGTGGTCATGGCCAACCTGCAGCGCTCGGGGCTGTTTGTTCCTCTGGATGGCACCAATTTTCCGATACGCGCGGGGGACGCCAACGCATCGCCTGAATTCGGACCGTGGCGCACGCTGCTGGCTGATGCGCTGGTGATGGGGCAGGTGGAGCGGGACGGCAATCAGGTGCGGGCCAACGTGCGCATGTGGGACGTGGTCGCGGGCAATCAGATTTTTGGGCAGACCTATGCGGCGGGCGCAGGTAACTGGCGCCGGGTGGCCCACATCATTTCAGATGCCATTTACACCGAATTAAGCGGTGAGGGCGGCTATTTTGACAGCCGGGTGGTGTATGTCTCGGAAAGCGGACCCAAAGCCAAACGGATCACCCGGCTGGCGATTATGGATCAGGACGGAGCCAACGCAAGTTTTCTCACCGACGGGACCTCTTTGGTGCTTACGCCGCGCTATTCGTCGAGCAACCAGCTTTTAAGTTACACCAGATATCTGGACGGTAATCCGCAGATCTTCTTATTCGATCCAACCACCGGGCAACAACAAAGGCTGGCGGCGAAGGGCAATATCCTGTTTTCACAGCGGTTTTCGCCCGACAGATCAAAGATCGCGTTTTCCTCGGCGGCCCTGGGCCGAACCAACCTGTTCATTGCGGATCTGGCTTCGGGCCGAACGGCGCGGTTAACCGCAGGTGCGGCCATTGATACCTCGCCGTCGTTTTCACCGGACGGGTCGCAGATCGCGTTTGAATCGGATCGTGGCGGTACCCAGCAGATTTATGTGATGAATTCGAGCGGGCAGGGCGCGCGCCGGATCAGCTTTGGCGATGGGCGCTATTCCACTCCGGTCTGGTCTCCAAAAGACGAGCAGATCGCCTTTACCCGGCAATCGGGGGGGCAGTTTCAGATCGGCACCATGCGACCGGACGGTTCGCGGGAACGCATTCTGACGTCAAGTTTCCTGTGTGAAGGGCCAAGCTGGTCCCCCAACGGGCGGGTGATCATGTTCTGGCGGCAGGATCAGGGCGGCGCCGGGCCGCAACTGGCCAGTGTGGATGTGTGGGGGCGTAGCGAACAGATCATTCCCACCTCTACTTTTGCCTCCGATCCGACATGGTCGCCGCTGCAGGGATAATCGTCCCATTCGAGGGCCGGAATTAACCATGGGGGAGCGTAATCGGGATGCCGGGGGTAATTATTTCATGTTTTGTCCACATACCTGACCGGGCGGCGGTGCGGTGTGCCCTAATTCGGCCTGAATGGGCGGGGAAGAGATGTCAATAACCTGATCGTGTTCGAATCCTGAACTGTGCGGCATTTTGTTGGAGCGATATGCGCAGTCCATTTATCCCACCAAGCGTGTAATTTTACCAAAGCCGGTATCAAGTTGGCGGTAACACGTTCCGGGGGAAATGGGTTTGGACCCAGGGGGCAGTAGATTTGGGGGCTTGCCAGACATATTGCGGCACGGCCTGAAAGTTGTTTGGTAAGGAGAGTTAAAATGGTGTCGGCAGACGCGACCATTCGAGTTTTCAAGGGGTTGGCAATTGTTATGTTGCTCACCCTTGTGGCGGCGTGCGCGCGCACCGCCAACACGGGCGTTGGCAATCTTGGCCCGGGGGCCACCGGGCCGGGCACACAGCAGGAATTTCTGGTCACGGTAGGTGACCGGGTGTTTTTTGGCACCGACAGCTCAGTGCTCAACGAAACGTCACGGGGGGTGCTGGACGCCCAGGCCGCATGGCTGAGCAGATATTCGAAATTCCGGATATTGATTGAAGGGCATGCTGACGAGCGCGGCACGCGGGAATATAATATCGCCCTTGGCGAACGGCGAGCCAATGCGGTGGTCAATTATCTGATCAGCCGCGGGATCAGCGCCAGTCGAGTCACATCAAAATCGTTTGGCAAGCAACGTCCGGTTGCCGTGTGTGACGACATATCGTGCTGGTCACAAAACCGGCGCTCGGTGACTGTTCTTGTGGGCAACTAGGATTTAGACCCGCACACGGAACTGGAGGCAGAACGCCGGGTGTTGCTTGGTTTGCAACCCCGGCGTTTTTTTTGATAGAAGTGGGCTTCGTATTTCGGCGGTGCGGAGGCCCGGAAACGTGAAACTTCAGGCCGTTTGGGCCTCGATCATGGAGAACGCTGTGACCAATCAAACACGCAAGCGAACCGGGCGGCAGGTGGCCATCGTGTTGTTGGCGTCGGTGCTGACCCTGTCCGGGACGGCGGTGGCGGGGAGCGCGAACAGCACGACGGCGGTTTTTGGACTGGCGGTGCCTGGACTGGCGGTGCCTGGACTGGCGGTGCCTGGTCTGACTGTGCTGGAGGTCCGGGCGGACACTTTGAGTGCCCGTTTTGAGACCCTGGCAGGCCAATGGGAAACCCTGGAACCGGCGGCACCGGTGGTGGCGCGTTTCCGGGTGGCCCAGCGCCGGCAAAATGCCCAATCGGCGGTGCGGCTCGATCAGCTTGAAGAGCAAATGCGCATTCTGACCGGGCAAATCGAAGGGTTGCAGTTTCAAATGACCCAGATGCAGACGCTCCTGACCCGCATGCAGGAAGATTTTGAATTTCGATTCTCCGAGCTGGAGGGCGGTGGCCTGGGAAAAACTGAGGCGGCCCCCCGGTCGGATAGCGGTTCGCTGTCCGGGGCGGTGCCGCCAGCCATAAATCGTGAAACCGAATTGACGCCGGTGCCGGGGCTCGACCCGAACCTGGCCGCGACCGTTCAGCCCCTGGGCACTTTGTCCGCTGGTGGTCTGGATGTGAATCTCGACGGACCGGCGTTTGACGGAACCGGGGCCCTAGATCTCGATCTGAACCCTGGAAATCTTGTCACAAACGCCGATGCCGAAGCCCAGTATCAGGCCGGGTTCAATGCCCTGCAACGGGGCGACTTTGAATTTGCCGAGCAGCAGTTCACCCAGTTCCTGTCGCTTTATCCCACCCACCGGCTGGCGCCCGATGCCGCGAACTGGCTGGGGGAGGTTTTGCTCGCGCGGGGGGCCTATGATGAGGCGGCGGCGGTGCTGGTGAACGGGTTTGAACGCTATCCCGACGCTTCCAGATCGCCTGATATTTTGCTCAAACTGGGTATTTCACTGGCCCGGGCCGGGGAGCGGGAGACCGCGTGCCGGACTTATGTGGAGGTGTTGCGCCGGTTTCCCGGTCAGCCAGGGGCGTTCATGGCGCGGGTAAGTGAGGAACAGCGCACCGCCCAATGTTAGGTGGTGATGCCTCCGGTTGGGATGTGGCCCAACTGTTTGCCGGGCTTGACCGGTTCACGTCCATTGCCCTGGCGGTATCGGGGGGGGCGGACAGCCTGGCGCTGATGGTGCTGGTGGAACGCTGGCAACGCGCGGTTGCCGGCACCGCCACAATACGCGTTTACAGTGTGGATCACGGATTACGCCCCGAGGCAGCCAAAGAGGCGGCGGGGGTGGTTGAATTTGCCAGGAGCATGGGGTTTGAGGCGCGGGTTTTGCGCTGGCGGGGCCCCAGGCCGAAGCGCGGGGTGCAGGCGGCGGCGCGGACAGCGCGCTATAAGCTGATGGGTGAGGCCATGGCTGAGGACGGGGCCGAAGTCTTGCTTACCGGACACCATGGTGGTGATCAGGCGGAAACGATCCTGATGCGGGCGGCCCATGG
>JAADFY010000001.1 GCA_013152625.1 Alphaproteobacteria bacterium | reverse complement strand
CAAGGCATCCTGCTCGGATTCCCGCCGTGCCATATCCAGCTCCCGCCGCAACGCCGCGACGTCCTCACCCGATGTGGCAAGCTGATCTTCAAGCATCTGGTTGGCAGATTGAACATTTTGCGTTTCCACAAGCAGGCTTGCGGCCAGAGACTTCAGCGCCCCGGCGCCCATCTCCGTGTCCAGTTCACGGCTCGCCGCCTTCAGGCAGATCGAATAGGCCTTGGTGGAAGTGAGCGCATCGCCCATGGCATCATTGACGGTGCCGATGGTCGAAGCCATCTGTTCGGAAACAGCGGTTAATCGTTCGTCACGGTCCGAGGGCTCGATAAACTCGCGATAAAGGGCCATGAGTTGGTCCGGCGTCTGGTTTCCCTCGTTCAAAATCGTGGTGAGGACCGCATTGAGCCGTTCATTGATGCCGGCGAAATAGGTGTACCAAAGCTCATAAAATTGCGGGTAGGGGGGAACTTCAGCGCTTTTGAGTGTGCGCATTGCCGACCTGGCATATTCTACAATTCGGTCATATTCAGACTGGTGCATCCCGTAAATCCCACGTTTTCCGACATGGTAATTTGCACCATAGTGCTTAATGGCGCCTTAAGGGGAATGGCAAAAATGTATGGTTCTGGGGGCAGTTAGCCCGCTTCACGGACCGGGCGCAGCAAGAATGCCGGGATCTGGTCGCTGTCTCCAAATGAACCCGAGTTTTTCGCCTCTTGCCCTTTTGGCGCCGGGCGCCGGTTGGTCGGTTCCTGTTTCGGCGATTGTTCCACAGGTCCGGCCTCGCGTTCCACCGGCTGTGAAGCGGGGCTGGCCTTCCCGGCGGCGCCATCGGTCTCCGCCCGGGCATCCTGCGGGGGCTGGTCGGGGCGTTCGGGCCGACGGTTGCGCCGGCGCGGACGTTTTGGCGCGTCCTTTTCGGAGGTCTCGACGGTCTTTTGCCGCGCCTCGCTCTGGTCGGCAACCGGTTCCGGCGCTTGCCCCACATCATCAATATTTGGAATATCCTGGCCAATCAAATTGATGATGGCGGATATGTATTTTCCGTCGCCCGGGGTGACCAGCGTGATCGCCTTGCCCTTGCGGCCGGCCCGGCCGGTGCGGCCCACCCGATGTACATAATCCTCGGCATGGGTGGGTACATCGAAATTGAATACGTGGCTGACGGCAGGAATATCCAGGCCCCGGGCAGCCACATCGCTGGCAATGAGCAGGGCAAGATCACCGGACCGGAAACTGTTCAGCGTCGCAGTTCGGTTGGACTGATCCATATCCCCATGCAGGGGGCCGGCGTCAAACTTATGGCGAATCAGCGAGCGGGCCAGGGTGGCCACATCGCGCTTGCGGTTGCAAAAAATTATGGCGTTGGTCAGGGTGCTCTCCGACCGCAACAGCGCCCGCAGGGCTTCGCGTTTCAGAGCCGGCTTGGCGCTGCATGTCACGATTGCCTGCTCGATCGTATCGGCGGTAGTGGCCTGCCGCGCCACAGCGATTTCCACCGGGTCCTTAAGGAACCGCTTGGTCAACCGTCGCACTTCGTCGGGCATGGTTGCCGAGAAAAACAGGGTCTGCCGGCGCGGCGGCAACAACCCGACAATGCGTTCGATGTCGGGGATAAAGCCCATGTCGAGCATGCGATCAGCTTCATCGATGACCAAAATCTGCACGCCGTTCAGCAGCAGGCGGCCACGCTGGAAATGATCGAGCATGCGGCCGGGCGTGGCGATGAGCACATCGGCGCCCCGGTCCAGTTTTTTGTTCTGTTCGTCAAAAGAAACACCACCGATAAGCAGCGCCACCGTCAGGCGGTGGTTTTTGCCATAACGCTCAAAATTCTCATGAACCTGGGCCGCCAGTTCCCGCGTTGGGGCCAGAATGAGCGTGCGCGGCATGCGGGCCCGGGCTCGACCCCGCTCCAGCATGGTCAGCATGGGCAGAACGAAAGAGGCGGTCTTGCCCGTCCCGGTCTGGGCGATGCCGATCACATCCCGCCCGGCAAGTATGGGTGGAATTGCCTTGGCCTGAATGTCGGTCGGTTGGGTGTAGCCGGCATCCGTCACTGCGGATGTGACCTTGGTGCTCAGTTCGAGCGTCGAAAAATCTGTGTTCAAATGCTTGGTCCGGTGGCGTGTTGGATGTTTGTTTCGAGTTTGGTTTCGCACATGTGCCAAACCGCTTGGTGGCCCCGACGTCGCGAACATAACGTGTGGCGGGAATGTGTCAATCAATTGATTGTGACTGGCGTTAATGGTGATCGGGTCCGCCCGTAAATTGTTGCCTCTATATGTCCAGATCAGTCGCGAAACGGGCGTTTTCCTGGATGAACCGAAACCGCGCCTCGGGTCGATTGCCCATCAGGCTGTCCACTGCGGCACGGGTTTCCTCTCCGTCATTTAGAACCATCACCTGCAGCAGCGTGCGGGATTTGGGATTCATGGTGGTTTCCTTCAGGTGGGCAAACGGCATCTCGCCAAGGCCTTTGAACCGGGTCACGTCTACCTTGCCCCGTCCGGTAAACTCCGTTTCAAGCAATATGGCCAGGTGCGCATCATCCCGGGCGTAATGAACTTTTGGCCCCTGCGAGATTCGAAACAGCGGCGGCATGGCCAGATAAAGATGTCCGTCATCCACCAGCCCAGGCATTTCAGAATAGAAAAACGTGATCAGCAGGGAAGCAATATGAGCCCCGTCCACATCGGCATCGGTCATGATGATGATCTTGTCATAACGTAGATCGGAAGCGCGATAGCGCTCTCTGGTGCCCACCCCGACCGCCTGAACAATGTCGGCCAACTGCTGATTTGCCAGCACCTTGTCCCGGCTGGCCCCGGCCACATTGAGTACTTTGCCCCGCAACGGCAAAACAGCTTGCGAAGCGCGAAAGCGGGCCTGCTTGGCGCTCCCCCCCGCACTGTCGCCTTCGACCAGAAACAGCTCCGCACCGTCGGCTGCCCCTTGCGTACAGTCGGTCAGCTTGCCCGGTAACCGAAGTTTCCGGGTGGCCGACTTGCGGGCGATTTCTTTTTCCTTGCGCCGCGCAATGCGTTCTTCGGCCCGCTCGATGGTCCAGTCCAGCAACCGGCTGGCTTGTTGCGGCGAGGCGGCCAGCCAGTGATCGAAAGCATCGCGCACACCCGTTTCAACCAGACGGGCCGCCTCCGGTGAGGAAAGGCGGTCCTTGGTCTGGCCGACAAACTCCGGTTCGCGCACATAAATGGACAGCATGGCGGCGCTGTTGGTCATCACGTCATCGGCGGTGATGGCCGCGCCGCGTTTGTTGCCCGACAATTCCCCATAGGCCTTCAGACCCCGTAACAGCGCGGTGCGCAACCCGGCCTCATGGGTGCCCCCGTCCCTTGTGTGAATGGTGTTGCAATACGATGAAACAAACGCATCGCCGGGCACAAATGCCACGGCCCACTCCAGTGCACCGTTTTTGCCCGGTGTACCGGTGCGTCCGGCAAACAGATCATCGACAATCCGGGCGCCGTTGCCCACCCGCTCGATTACATAGTCCTTAAGTCCATCGGGAAAATGAAAGGTTGCCCGGCTCACAACATCGGTGCCGGCCACCAGAACCTCGTCACAGGACCAGCGGATTTCAACCCCGCCGAACAAATAGGCTTTGGCCCGGGTCATGGCCAGAACTTTGGACGGTTGAAATATCCCGTTGGCGCCAAATATCTGCGGATCGGGGCGAAAACGCACTCTGGTGCCGCGCCGGTTGTGCACCCGGCCCAGATCCACAAGCGGCGTGGTGGGCAGCCCGCGGACAAATTCCTGCCGATAAAGGCGCTGATCCCGGGCCACTTCCACCTCGGTGATCTCGGAAAGGGCATTGACCACCGATATGCCCACCCCGTGCAGCCCGCCCGAGGTTTCATAGGCGGCGCTATCGAATTTCCCCCCCGCGTGCAGGGTGGTCATGATGACTTCAAGGGCACTTCTATCGGTGAATTTGGGGTGGGGATCGACGGGAATGCCCCGGCCATTGTCGGTAACCGTGAGATGGCCGTCCGCCTCCAGTTCCACTTCGATGCGGCTGGCGTGCCCGGCCAGCGCCTCGTCCATGGCATTGTCGATGACCTCTGAAAACAGGTGATGCAGGGCGCTAATGTCGGTTCCACCAATGTACATGCCCGGGCGGCGGCGCACCGGTTCAAGTCCTTCGAGCACCTCGATGTCGGCGGCAGAATAGGTCGAGGACGCCCCACGGGGGCCATTGCCGGTTTTCGCGGTGGTTTTGACCGCCGGTCTGGGGGCTGCGGCTTTGGGCACAACCGTGTCGTTGGCGGGCGAGAACAGGTCTTTGTTTTGTTCCATGGGCGAACCGAAAACTCGAATCAGGGGATGAGTGCTCATATCATATCGAAACATAACCGGTGGCGCGCCGGCCCGGGCAACCGCGGCGCTTTATGGATCTGGACCCTAATGAACGGAATATGAACGCCAGGTTCCAAATTCGTTCAATCGGCCACACCTAATGTGGGAACACGCTGACAGATGCGCAACTCATCTACCCGGATTAAACTACCACCGTCTCGGGTTCCAAGGAGATCGAAATGACCAAATCCAGCACATTCACCAGGAAAGTCCGCACCGGCATTGCGGCCATCATCATCGCCAGTTCTTCCGCTCTGGCAGTAGCGCCGGCCCAGGCGGGCGCTTCCTTCGGCTTTCAGTTTGGCAACGGCAATGCCGGCGTTCAACTGGCCCACTACCAGCCGCCCCGCTATCAGCAGCCCCGCCGCAACTATTGCGACAACAACCGCCAGATCCGCCGCAAATTCCGCAATAACGGCTACCGCAACATCAATTTCGTGCGCAATCGTGGCAAATGGGTGGTGGTGCGGGCCGACCGCGGTGCCTGGAATTTCAAGTATCGCGTCAACCGGTGCAACGGCCGGGTGATTGAAGTCAACCGCACCCGCAACTGGCCCAACAACTGGGGCAACAATAACGGACCCGGCGGATACTACGGCGGCAGCGGCGGCAACGGCAACTGGACCTGGCAGTTCCAGTACAATTTCTGATTTTTGCCCACTGCGATTTACTTTTCCTCCTGACCTCCCATCTTTCCCGGCCCCACTTGGGCCGGGACTTTTTTTGGGCCGGGACTTTTTTTGGGCCGGGACTTTTTTTGGGCCAATTCTCTTTGGATTGAGCCTTTTTGGGTAGGGTTTATTGACCGGATTTTTGGCCTTCTGGACGAAACTTTTCTTTTTTTTGCGCCCCGTCAGTATTTCCTTAAGCAAGGGGGACTAAAAAGGGCCCTGCGGTATTTGAGTACGGAGTTGCCGTATGTCCAGAACTGCTGGCCGGTTGAGCCGGGTTTCATCCCAGGTATCTGCCAGCCGAGTATCTGCCAGCCGTAACGGACCATGGTGGCGGGCCGGATTGTTGAGTAGTGCGTACCGGCTTGTCCACCTGTCAGTCCCCAGAGCGCTGGTCGTGCTTGTCTTGAGCCTTGGCTTTGTCATCGTTTGATCGCAGACATTGATCTAGGTGCTTTCTTGTTGCTAGTTAGGGGTTAAACCCTAGGCGCAACCGGGGAGCCCGCCAATGGCCGACAGATTTCAACCGATTTACTGGATTGCCTCCTACCCGAAATCGGGCAACACCTGGGTGCGCCTGTTTTTACAGGTGCTGCTGCGGGATATGGGCACAATCCCGGGCAAGGGGATTGATTTCAAGCAGCTCGGGCCGGAATTTCCCAGTGATTCCAACGCCGAATTATTTACCCGCCTGACCGGGCGTCGCCCTTCGGAATTGAGCAATGAAGAACTGGCCGAGGCCCGCCTTGGCGTCCAGGAACAAATCGCCCGGGAACACCCGTATCCGCCGTTCGTTAAAACCCATCAGGCGTTGGGCCTGTTTTACGGCAAACCCTCCCATAATATGAAATTCAGCCGCGGTGCGCTTTATCTGGTGCGCAATCCGCTCGATGTTCTGGTCTCGTTTTCCGGCCATATGTCCGGCTCCATCACCCAGACCATTGGTTCCATGGCCCTTTTGGGCAATCTCGCCCGCGGCGGAGATAAAGTCGCGCCTCAGGCCTATGGGTCATGGTGGCAAAATGTTGCCAGTTGGACCGGTAAAAAGGACAAGAAAATACTCACCATGCGGTATGAGGATCTGGTTGCCGATCCCGTCGCCGGATTTACACGCATTGTCCACCACATGAAAATTCCCGCCACCCCCGGCCAGATTGCCGCAGCTGTTGAGGCCACCCGGCTGGCCAAACTCCGCGACCGGGAGAAAAAAGAAGGGTTTGGCGAGAAACTGCGTCAGGCTCGTTTTTTCGGCGAAGGCAAGGTTGGCGGCTGGCAGTCGATGCTCAGTCAGCCCGGTGCCAAGGTTATGGTTGAAGTCCATGCCCGTGAGATGAACAAGTTCGGCTATCTGACCGAAGACGTGCTCAGGTTCGCCCGGATCGACAGGGCAACGGCATTAAGAACCGCGCTGCGGCTGAAAAAGAACGCCAAAAACAACAAGAACAGCAAGAACGCCCGTCACGGCCTGCGGCCCTCCGCCGGTCAGGTCGTGTCCGGACCGGAATGGACCTCTCAGTCCTGATGCATGAGCGTTTCCAGGATAAGTGGACCCGGTTATCCGGTTCGGAAACGCGACAAAACAAAGATTTAGAGTCCGGCTTTGATTCTTTCAAAGCCGGATTTACTCTAGCCGCCAGCCCCTTGAAACCCCGAGCACACAAGAATTTTCCATGACTGATACCTCGAAAAACAGCGTGGCCGGCGAGGTCAGCCGGCCCGCAGGTAAAAAAAATCCCATACGCCCGCTGTACTGGCTGGCCTCGTACCCCAAATCGGGCAACACATGGACCCGGCTGTTCCTGCTTGCCCTGTTGCGGGAAAATGGAAATCTGCCCGGTGAGGGCGCTGATTTTGAGGGGCTGGGCGCGTTTTTTACCGGCGACAATTCGATTTCTCATTTCGAAAAAGTGGTGGGCCGTCACCCCGAAGGCCTCAGCGACCGGCAACTGGCCCGGGGCCGGTTGCTGGTGCATGAATATCTGGCCCGGGATTATCCGGGCATTCCCATGATCAAGACCCACTCCGCCCTCGGGGTGATGCACGGGGGCCATTCCCATAATATGGGGGTGTCCCGGGGCGGGCTCTATCTGGTGCGCAACCCCCTTGATGTATGCCGTTCACTGGCCCGGCATATTGCCGCTGATATTGACGTTTCCATTCGTCAGATGGCCAAGGTGGGATATGTATTGCCGGCCAAAAAGAAAGCGTCCCCCGAAGTGCGCGCCTCCTGGAGCCAGAATGTCAAAAGCTGGACCTGGCCGGAAACACCGGACATCCTGGTTCTCAAATATGAAGATATGGTCGCCGACCCCATCGCCAGCTTTACTAAACTGGTGCGCCATGTGGGCTTTCCCATCGATGACAAGGTGATTGCAAAAGCGGTGGATGCGGCTTCATTCGCCAATTTGCAGGCGGCGGAGCAGGCCGGGGGTTTTGGCGAAAAACCGGAACACTCTGACGCATTTTTTGTTCAGGGCAAAGCCGGCGTCTGGCGTGATGTGCTCACCCCGGACCAGGTGCGCGCCATTGTTACCGTGCACGCCACCCAAATGGCGAGATTTGGTTATCTGACCGAAGAAGTGCTGGGAATTTCCGGCACGTCACGCCAGGAGGCGCTCGACCAGTCCGAAGCTCATCTCAAAGCCGGACTGGCCGCGATTGGCGAGTAAAGCCGAAATAAATCAGGCCGAAATCGGCAGCATGTTCCTTGATGGTCGCGCTGCCGAACCGAAAAACCGGTGCCCACTTTCTCTGGCAACGCTCCTTATGCCGAATAGTACATTTCAAATTCCACCGGGTGCGGGGTGTGCTCGAACCGGATGACCTCTTCCATTTTCAACTCGATGTAAGCATCGATCTGATCGTCATCCATGACGCCGCCGGCCTTTAAGAATTCACGGTCGCCATTGAGATGTTCCACCGCTTCGCGCAAAGAACCGCAAACCGTTGGAATGCCTTCAAGCTCCTCGGGCGGCAGATCATAAAGATCCTTGTCCATGGGCTCACCGGGATGGATCTTGTTTCGAATGCCGTCCAGCCCGGCCATCAGCATGGCGGCAAACGCCAGATACGGGTTGGCCATCGGATCCGGGAACCGCACTTCAAGGCGTTTTGAGCTCGGGCTCTGGCCAAACGGTATTCGGCACGAAGCGGAGCGGTTGCGGGCCGAATAGGCAAGCAGAACCGGGGCTTCAAATCCGGGAACCAGCCGTTTGTAGGAGTTGGTCGAGGGGTTGGTGAAAGCGTTCAGGGCCCGGGCATGTTTGATAATGCCACCGATGTAATAAAGGCACTCCATGGACAGACCGGCATACTGATCCCCGGCAAACAGGGGCTTGCCGTTTTTCCATATGGACTGGTGGCAGTGCATGCCGGTGCCATTGTCCCCATAGACCGGCTTGGGCATGAACGTGGCGGTCTTGCCATAGGCGTTGGCCACCTGCTGAACCACATACTTGTAAATCTGCACCTGATCGGCCGATTGGATCATCGGCGCGAACTTGATGCCCAGTTCGTGCTGAGCGGAACCCACTTCGTGGTGGTGTTTTTCTGTCACGACCCCCATTTCGGACATGACCGAAATCATTTCCGAGCGAATGTCCTGGGCGCTGTCTAAGGGGGGAACCGGAAAATACCCCAGTTTTGTGCCGATATGGTGCCCGGAATTGCCCGCTTCATATTCAGCATCGGTATTGGTGGGCAATTCGGAATGGTCGAGCCTGAACGAGGTATTGTAGGGGCTGGCCGAATAGCGCACGTCGTCGAACAGGAAAAACTCCGGTTCGGGACCAAACACCACTGAATCACCAATCCCGGAAGATTTAAGGAAGGCCTCGGCCTTTTTCGCTGTGGTTCGCGGATCCCGGGAATAGGGCTGATAGGTGGAAGGCTCTAAAATATCGCAACTGACCGCCAGGGTCGTCTGCCCGAAAAACGGATCAATATAACATGCGTCCGCATCGGGCATGAGCACCATGTCGCTCTCGTTTATGGCTTTCCAGCCGGCAATCGAGGACCCGTCGAACATGACACCTTCTTCGAACGTGTCTTCGTTGATCGCCGTCTGATCCATGGTGAGATGTTGCAGCTTGCCGCGCGGATCGGTAAAGCGCAGATCGACGAATTTGATGTCTTCGTCTTTGATTTTTTTCAGTAGATCGGAACCGGAGCTCATTTGGGCAATTACCTTTGATCGGAAGGGTTGAGTGATGGGGTGGAAAGCTAAATGGCGTCGTCGCCGGTCTCGCTGGTGCGAATACGGATCGCCTGTTCGATGGTGTAGACAAAAATCTTGCCGTCGCCAATACGCCCGGTCTGGGCGGCGTTGCGAATGGCTTCGATGGCCTTGTCGGCCTGGGCATCGGTTACCACCACTTCAATTTTGACCTTGGGCAGAAAATCCACCACATATTCGGCCCCCCGATACAGCTCGGTGTGGCCCTTTTGCCGGCCAAATCCCTTCGCCTCGGTCACGGTGATCCCCTGCAGGCCCACTTCCTGCAACGCCTCCTTGACCTCGTCCAGTTTGAACGGCTTGATGATCGCCTCAATCTTTTTCATCGGGTGGTCCCCTAAAGGTTTCGCTGCCAAAGTGCATTACCGGTGAGTATGCACACAGTGTGCCATTTTTACGCCCTTGGATAACTTGCGCCAGATCAATGGGTTAAGCAAATTTCTGTTTCCCGCCGAAGCCCGGGCTCGTGTGGGTGTGCCGGGAAAATAGGCAGGGCGCGCAAAAAACGGGCACCGGGACCCTAGGTCACGGACCCATAAACGGAGATGAAATGGTATGAGCCGATTTGTTCACATAACAGGCGCAAGAGGACAGGAAACCAAATGGTTTTCAAGCTCTTGGTACGCATTAGGTGGACAAATTGGCCATAGTCCCAAAGCGCTTTCAAACAAAGTGGGCACCGGATTGTTGGTTCGAAAGCGCGTCCACAGAAAGACCGCTCAATTGGCTGCAATCTGCTGTGTCGAAGGGCTCAACCGGGATATAGACCCGCTTTTCACCCTTCTTCGTGCATATTTTTGCCAATTGAAGCGCCATATCGCCCCCGTTTATGGGTATGTGACCTAGGAGATGGCTGTTGCGGGCTCGCTCGAACGTGAGCACTTTGGCCAACAGGTCATCATCGATGCCTATGGCAATGGCGGGTTTCGTTTTGGGGGCATGTCCCACCGGGGATCGATCCTGTGCCTGTCAAAGGGGATTTTTGCCTGGACGGCGAAGGCGCCCGCCGAAATAACCCAACCCTCCCTGGCCTCTCTTTTTGCGGCAATGCCGGCCCCGGGTGGCTCACCCGGGGTGGTGCTTTTCGGCATGGGAGCCGATGTTGCCACGCTGCCCGCTGATGTGGCCGGCATTTTGCGGGAGACGGGCTGCATTCTTGAAGTCCTGTCCACCGGCAGTGCTTTGCGCACCTATAATGTTCTTCTGGCCGAAAACCGGCTGGTGGCCGCGGCCCTGATTGCTGTGGCCTCACCCAGGGACCGAGATGGCCGCCCCCGACGATAATTTTGCATTTGCTGCCCAGACCCTGCGTGCGCTGGACCGACGGCGCTATTTCGCCACCCTGATATTGCCCGAAAAGAGCCGCCGCCATGTGCAGGCGCTTTATGCATTTGCCGCCGAAATCGAGGCGGTTCGACACAAGGTTTCAGAGCCGGGCTTAAGCGAAATTCGCCTGCGCTGGTGGCGCGATATGCTTGAAGGGCGGTTGGACAGCGGCGATGGGGGGCAAGAGGACGCTGGCGGCAGCCCGCTTGCCATGGCGCTGCTGGACACACTGGCCACCTGCGGGCTCGACCCGGCACCCCTTTGCCGGTTGATCGAGGCGAGACGGTTTGACCTCTATCGTGATCCCATGCCCGATCTGGCCACGTTCGAAGGGTATGCAGGGGAGACGGTATCGGTTTTGTTGCACATGGCGGCCACCATCTTGCATGGCGCCAGCCCTCCCGGCAGCGCTGATGTTGCCGGCCACCTGGGGGTGACCATGGCGCTGGCAGATGAACTGAACCGGTTGGGGTTTAACCTTTCCCGGGGGCATCTGCGGTTACCGCTGGAAATTTTT